>NZ_JAZDXA010000010.1:0-132509 GCF_040170545.1 Sphingobium sp. MK2 | reverse complement strand
ATCCACTGGCATCACAATGGATTGCTTCGCTGCGCTCGCAATGACGATTCGACTTCAAGTCATCCAGCTATAGATTACTCATATTCCAGATCCTGATAGCCGTCTTCGGCGATGTCGGAGAAGCGGGTGATGCGGGCGTCGAATTTCATGCGGATGCGGCCGGTGGAGCCGTGGCGTTGTTTTGCGACGATCAGTTCGGCGAGTCCGTAAATCTGCTCCATCTGCTGCGCCCATTCGGTATGTTCGGCGCTTTCCTTGTTCCCCGGTTCCTTGGCGGCGATATAATAATCTTCGCGGAACACGAACCAGACCATGTCGGCGTCTTGCTCGATCGAGCCGGATTCGCGCAGATCGGAGAGCTGGGGTCGCTTGTCCTCGCGCTGTTCGACGGCACGGCTGAGCTGTGAGAGGGCCAGCACGGGGACATGGAGTTCTTTCGCCAGGGTCTTGAGGCCGCGCGAGATTTCGGAAATTTCATTCACGCGGTTTTCGTTGCCGCGCCCGCTGCCCTGGAGCAGTTGGAGATAGTCGACCACGATGAAGCCGACGTCATGGCGGCGCTTCAAGCGGCGCGCGCGGGTGCGTAGCGCGGCGATGGTGAGGCCGGGCGTATCGTCAATGAACAGCGGGAGTTCCTGCAGCTCGCGGGCGGCGCGGGAGAGATTCTGGAAGTCAGCGCGGCTGATCTTGCCCATGCGCAGCGCTTCGCCGCTGATCCCCGACTGTTCGGCCAGCACGCGGGTCGCGAGCTGATCGGCGGACATTTCGAGCGAAAAGAAGGCGGTCTTGGCCCCCATATTTTTTTCGGGCGGAATGCCGTCCGCATTGTCGCGCAGCCAGCGCGAGGCGGCATTATAGGCGATGTTGGTGGCGAGCGAGGTCTTGCCCATGCCCGGACGGCCCGCGAGGATCATGAGATCGGAATTGTGGAGGCCACCGATCTTGGCGTTCAGGCTGTTGATGCCGGTGGTGATGCCCGAAACATGGCCGCCGCTGTTGAGCGCGCGTTCGGCGACCTGCACGGCGGCGGTGGAGGCGGAGAGGAAACTCTTGACCGAGCCGCTTTCGCCTTCGCCCTCCGACACTTTGTAAAGCGCGACTTCGGCCGCCTCGATCTGCTCGCGAGGATTGACGTCCTCGCTGGTATCCAGCGCATTTTCAACCAGTTCGCGGCCAACACTGACAAGCTGTCGCAGCAAGGCAAGATCGTAAATCTGCGCCGCGAAATCGCGCGCGCCGATGAGCGCCGCGCCATTGCCGGTCAATTGCGCCAGATAGGCCGCGCCGCCCAGTTCCTTGAGCGCCGGGTCCTGATCCAGCATCGGCTTCAAGGTCACCGGGTTGGCGATCATGTCGCGATCGAGCAATTTCATGATCGCGTCATAGATGCGGCCATGGAGCGGCTCGAAGAAATGCTCCGCCTTGATCTTGATCTGGACATCCTCGGCAATGCGATTGTCGATCATCAGCGCGCCCAGCAGCGCGGCTTCGGCTTCGACATTGCGCGGCAGTTCGGTGCCGCCAGCTTCGGCGGCAGTGATTTTCAGTAGTTCGACCATGGGCCTCTCATCCTCCGGTCGCGCGCGTCGCGCAAGGGCTGGCGCGCAATCCATCTGTGGATAAGTCCCGCTTGCTTTTCGGCGCGCATCGCCGCACTGACTATGCCCTTCACCATGGCCGATCCGCGCATCATAGACATCAAGCTCGACGAGCGCACGATCCTGTGGCGCAATGCCGATGTCGAGCAGGAACGGCGGATCGCGATCTTCGATCTGCTGGAGGATAATCATTTCGCGCCCCAGCGGGTCCATGCGGACGGCTATATGGGGCCTTACAAGGTAGTGCTGCGCGTCGAGGACGGGCGGCTGGTGATCGAGATCAATCGCGAGGATGACAGCGCGCTCGAAGCGATCATCCTGGGGCTGGGGCGGTTCCGGCGGCCGATCCGCGAATATTTCGCGATCTGCGACAGCTATTATCAGGCGATCAGCAATGCGTCGCCGCAGCAGATCGAGACGGTCGACATGGCGCGACGCGGCATCCACAATGATGCGGCGGAGATGCTGATCGAACGGCTGGAGGGCAAGATCGCGGTCGATTTCGACACGGCGCGTCGGCTGTTCACGCTGATCTGCGTGCTGCATATCAAGGGGTAGGAACGATTTCGCGGCTGACTTTGGGGGGGCTGCTGGTCCGCATCGGCGCGGGGCTGGCGATCATGGCGGTGACGGCGCTGGCGCTTTGGCTCTATGCGCGCAGTTGGGCACCCGCGCGGGACCAATATCCGGTGCAGGGCGTTACGATCAGCGCGGAGAATGGCGTTGTAGACTGGGGCACCTTATCGGCTCAGGGGGTTGATTTCGCCTATATTCGCGCAGCCAGAGGCGCGGCCGGGCGCGACCCGGCCTTTGCCGCCAACTGGAGCGGCGCGCGGACGGCGGGGCTGCGTTATGGCGCGATGCTGGACTATAGCCTGTGTCGGCTGGCGAGCGATCAGGCCACCCGTTTCGTGACGACGGTGCCGCGCGACAATGCCGCCCTGCCCCCGGTGATCCGGCTGGCGTTCGACCCCGGTTGCACCGCGCGGCCGGGGCGTGACCTGCTGCTGTCGGAACTCAATACCCTGGTCAATCTGATCGAAAGCCATGCGGGCAAGACGGTGTTGCTCAACGTCACCGAGGATTTCGACAAGCTGTACGATGTGGGTTCGGGGATCAACCGCACACTCTGGCTCGATGGGAATTTCTTTCCGCCGGATTATGCAACCCGGCCCTGGGTGATGTGGACAGCCAGCGACATGCGGCATATCGACGGCGTCGACGGGTCGGTGAGATGGGATGTGGTGGCACCATGAGCGAGACGGAAGACCAGGTGGCGCTGCTGATCGCCGCTGCCCGCGGCGCGATGGCCCATGCCCATGCGCCCTATAGCCGCTTTGCGGTGGGGGCGGCGGTGCGGTTGACCGATGGCAGCATCGTGACCGGCTGCAATTTCGAGAATGCAAGCTATGGCCTGTCGCTCTGTGCCGAGACAGTAGCGCTGGCGACCGTCAATGCGCAGGGCCGCTTTGCCGATGTCGCCGCGATCGCCGTGGTCGGCGGCGCGATGGACGCGGCGGAGGAAGCGCTGGTCACGCCCTGCGGCCGGTGCCGTCAGGTGATGAACGAGGCCGAACAGATGGCGGGCCGCGCCATCGCCGTCTATTGCGCCACACCATCTGGCAGCCGTGTCACCGAGCATCGCATCGCCGATCTTCTTCCCCACGCCTTCGGCCCCGCCGATCTGGGCATCACCCCCATCAGGAAAAGCTGAAAAGACCATCATGGCCATTCTTTCCGACAAATGGATTCGCGACAAAGCCCTCTCCACCGGCATGATCGAGCCGTTCGTGGAGAGCCAGAAGCGCGACGGCTGCATCAGTTACGGCCTGTCCTCCTATGGCTATGATGCGCGGGTGGCGGACGAGTTCAAGATCTTCACCAATATCGACAGCACCATCGTCGATCCCAAAAATTTCGACACCAACAGCTTTGTCGATCGCAAGACCGACTGCTGCATCATTCCGCCCAACAGCTTCGCGCTGGCGCGGACGGTCGAATATTTCCGGGTGCCGCGCGACGTGCTGGTGATATGCCTTGGCAAATCCACCTATGCGCGGTGCGGCATCATCGTGAACGTCACGCCGCTGGAGCCGGGCTGGGAGGGGCATGTGACGCTGGAATTTTCCAACACCACCCCCCTGCCCGCCAAAATCTACGCCAATGAAGGGGCGTGCCAGTTCCTGTTCCTGCAGGGCAATGAGCCGTGCGAGGTCAGCTATGCCGACCGGGCGGGCAAATATATGGGGCAGCAGGGCGTGACATTGCCCAAGCTGTAACGCTGTGCGAGACGTGGCGTCATGAGTTGGTGGCGCAGATGGTTAGGGTGCAAAGTCGCGCCAGCGGTGGTCAGAGCGCCCAGCGTGGGCACGGATCGCCGTGTCTATGCGATCGGCGACGTGCATGGTCGGATGGACCTGCTCGACACGCTGCTCGACATGATCGCGCAGGACGATGCGGGGCGCGGTCCCGCGAAGCTGATCCTCATCTTCCTGGGCGACCTGATGGACCGGGGCGATGCCTCACGCGCGGTGATCGAGCGGGTCATGGCGCTGATCGGATCGGGCGGCGACGTGCGCTGCCTGCAGGGTAATCATGAGGAATTGTTCATCGCCGCCGCGCGGGGTGACATAAGGGTGATGCCGACATTCCGGCGCATGGGGGCTGAGCAGACTTTGGAAAGCTATGGCCTTGGTCCCGGTCGATTTCCAGTGATGAGCGACGCCGAGATCATCGAGTGGATGCTGCATCATGTGCCGCGCGAACATGTCGATTTTCTCGACGCGCTGCCTGACTGGACGGAGGTGGGCGATTATCTGTTCGTCCATGCCGGCATCCGCCCCGGCGTCGCGATCGAGGCGCAGAAATCGTCCGATCTGCGCTGGATACGCCGCGATTTCCTGAACCATGAGGTGCCGCATTCGCATATGATCGTGCATGGCCACAGCATCACGCCGGAGGTGGACGAACGGAACAACCGGATCGGCATCGATACTGGCGCATATCGCAGTGGGCGGCTTACCGCCTTGGGATTGCAAGGCACGGTGCGCTGGACGTTGCAGACCCCGGTATGATCCGTCCTGCTGAGCGGATGTGAAAAAGACCGGCAATCCATAGGATTGCCGGTCTTTTTCATGAGCAAGTGAATGGCACGAAGCGTCAGGCGACTTTGGCCTGTTCCTCCAGCACTTCATCCGGGTCGCGCAGCACATAGCCACGGCCCCAGACCGTCTCGATATAATTGTCGCCGCTGCAGGCCAGCGCCAGCTTCTTGCGCAGCTTGCAGATGAAGACGTCGATGATCTTGAGTTCCGGCTCATCCATCCCGCCATAGAGGTGGTTAAGGAACATTTCCTTGGTCAGCGTCGTGCCCTTGCGGAGCGACAACAGCTCCAGCATCGCATATTCCTTGCCGGTCAGGTGGACGCGGTTGCCGTCCACTTCGACCGTCTTGGCGTCGAGATTGACCGACAGCTTGCCGGTGCGGATGACCGATTGCGAATGGCCCTTCGACCGGCGCACTACGGCATGGATGCGCGCGATCAGTTCTTCGCGATGGAAGGGCTTGGTCACATAATCATCGGCTCCGAAGCCGAAGGAGCGAACCTTGCTGTCCATTTCCGCAATGCCCGACAGGATGAGCACCGGCGTCTGCACCTTGGCCGCGCGCAGCTTCTTGAGCACGTCATAACCGTGCATGTCGGGCAGGTTCAGGTCCAGGCAGATGATGTCATAATCATAGAGCTTGCCCAGATCGAGGCCTTCTTCGCCCAAATCGGTGGTATAGACATTGAAGCCTTCGGTCGTGAGCATAAGCTCGATCGCCTTGGCCGTCGTCGGTTCGTCCTCAATCAGCAGCACGCGCATGTGAAGCCCCTTTGCGTCGCAGGTCCGTTCACCCCACCAGAACGGCTACTGCTCCAATTCATTAACCAAAAAACTTCTGAACGACAAAGGTTAATTTTTCGCTAACCCGCAGAAAAGCACGAGTCGGAGAAAAACGAATCCGTTTACAAAGAGTTGAGAGCGAAATGATTCACGGCGTGTCAAGATAGATCCGGGTTCGAAACGACAATCAGCAGCCGTGACGTCGGATAATGAAGTCCAACAAGGCCTCCACACGGGCCGGGCGCAATCGGGACGGCGGCGTGACGAGATGCAGCCCATAGGGCGGTGATCGCCAATCCACCAATATCTCTTCCAGTTCGCCCGCCGCCAGCGCGTCGCCGACGATGAAGTCGGGGAGCCGGGCAATGCCCACGCCAAGCCGCAACGCAGGCAGCATCGCTTCGCCACTATTGACGGTGATGCGCGAGCGGACCTGCACTGCGACATTCTGATGCCCAGGGCCAGCGAAGCGCCATATGTCGGGCGTCGTCACGTTGGAATAGCATAGGCAATCATGCCCCCCCAGGTCGGAGGGATGCTGGGGCCGACCCCGCGCATTGAGATAAGCGGGCGACGCGACCAGATGCAGCGTGACGTCCGCCAGGCGTCGTGCCCGCAAGGAACTGTCGGGCATGTCTGCGATACGGATCGTAGCGTCCAACCCCATCTCGACAATGTCGATATGGGCGTCCGACAGGTGCAGGTCGACATCGACCTGCGGATTGTCCCTGGTAAATTCGGCCACCAGCGGCGCGATGCGGAGCAGGCCGAAGGTCATGGGCGCGCCCAGTCGCACGACGCCGGATAGTTCCGCCGTTTCATCGCGCGCCGCTTCCTCCGCCGCCTGCCCCTCGGCCATGATGCGATGGGCATGATCGGCCAGACGCTTGCCGCTTTCGGTCAGCGCCAGGCGACGGCTGGTGCGGTTGAACAGGCTGGTGTCGAGATGCTCTTCCAGTCGCGTGACTGCCTTGGACACGGTGGCCTTGGAGACGCTGAGCGCCTTGGCCGCGTCGGTGAAGCTGCGATGTTCGACCACGGCGGCGAACATCGCCCAGGCCTCAAAATCAGGTAGTCGCATAGGGAAACAATCCGTTTCGATGCTGCTTGTTTCAGAAACGATACTGATGACTAGATTGGCGGAAAGCAAGCCGGAACGTCCCGGTATTTAGTCAAAAGGCCCCGAACCTTGAGGGTTCGAACATCGAAAGGCAGAGCATATGGACATGATCACAGCGAGCCGCATCGAGCGCCGCCCCTTCGCCTCACTCGGCCATGCCAATCATGGCTGGCTGAATGCGCGCCATCATTTCTCCTTCGCCGATTATCATGACGAAGACCGCATGCACTGGGGTGCGATCCGGGTGTGGAACGATGATGAGATCGGTCCGCGTTCGGGCTTTCCGCCCCACCCGCATGCCGACATGGAAATCATCACCTATGTCCGCACCGGCGCGATCACGCATCAGGACAGCCTGGGCAATAAAGGTCGCACGGAAGCCGGTGATGTTCAGGTGATGTCGGCGGGCACGGGCATCCGCCACGCCGAATATAATCTGGAGGATGAAACCACCACCCTCTTCCAGATCTGGGTCATTCCCCGCGCCCGCGGCGGCTCCCCAAGCTGGGGGGCAAAGCCCTTCCCGCGTGGCGATCGGTCGGGCAAGCTGGTCGTTCTCGCCAGCGGCTATGACGAGGATAAGGAAGCGCTGCGCATCCGCGCTGACGCCCGCCTGTTGGGCGGGACGATCAAGGCCGGGACGAGCGTGACCTATGACAGTGCGGATGGTCGTCACCTCTATCTGGTTCCGGCGACAGGTCGGATCGAGATTGACGGACAGACGTTCGAAGCACGGGACGGCGCGGCCATTATCGGCGGCCAGCCCATCACCATCACGGCCCATGAGGACGCCGAAATCGTCCTGGTGGATAGCCAATAGCTTAGTCGGCCCGTCCATCCCCTCCCCGGACGGATCGGCTCGCCGCCCGCGCATCTCCCCTCCCCCTCGCGCGGGCGGCACCCTTTCAATCCCCTCCATATAAGGAGACGCATCATGGCTAAGGTTCTGGTTCTCTATTATTCTTCCTATGGTCATATCGAAACGATGGCGAAGGCGATGGCCGAAGGCGCAGCCGCCGCTGGCGCGCAGGTCGATGTCAAGCGCGTGCCCGAAACCGCGCCGCTGGAAGTGGCCAAAAATGCGCATTTCAAACTGGATCAGGACGCGCCGATCGCGACCGTTGCCGAACTGGCCGATTATGACGCGATCATCATTGGCACTGGCACACGCTTTGGCCGCATGTCCAGCCAGATGGCGGCGTTCCTCGACCAGGCGGGTGGCCTGTGGGCGCGCGGTGCGCTCAATGGCAAGGTCGGCGGTGCCTTCACCTCGACCGCGAGCCAGCATGGCGGGCAGGAAGTGACGCTGTTTTCGATCATCACCAACCTGCTCCATTTCGGCATGACCATCGTCGGTTTGGACTATGGTTTCCAGGGCCAGATGGGCGTGGACAAGGTGCGCGGCGGATCGCCCTATGGCGCGACGACGCTGGCCGACAGCGACGGCAGCCGTCAGCCGAGCGAGGAAGAACTGGACGGTGCGCGCTATCAGGGCCGTCGCATCGCGGAAACCGCGATCAAGCTGCACGGTTGATCGCCCACCGCGCCGTCTAAGCTATTCCCCTGCCTCTGCTTTCGCGCCGCACGAAAGCAGAGGCAGGTTTCTTGAGGCCGATGCATCGCGATGGTGCGTCGGCCTTTTTTTTGCGCCCCGCTACAACAGCCAGCGTGTGGCGCGGGGGGACAGGCGGAGGAGCCGGTCGAGCGCGAAGGGGCCGAGCAGGGCAAGAGCGAGCAAAGCGCCTTTTCCGAGATAGGGCGAGAGATAGTGGATGATGGCGACGTGCAGATACATGATCGTCAGCGAGGCCCGCCCGATGATCGCCACCGGCCCGGCGACAGGCGCGACCTGCGCGGATAGGCGAAACAGCAGCAGGGAAGTCGCGACGCCTGCACCGATGGAGAGCAAGGGCCAGCCATAATCGGAAGCTTTCATGTTCAGCGTGGGAAAGAGGCCTGCCAGCCCTGCGAGCGCGAACAATGCCAGCGGGAGTACCATCCACCCTTGCCAATCCATGCGCGACCATGCCGCCCCGATCCATAGCAGAAGGAGCGCCATCGGCACCGTAATCATGCCCAGCGGCGAATGCTGCGTCCATTGGCCCAGGCCATAAGCGACCGCCAGGAGCGGTGGCACGAACAACGCCCAGCGCCGGTCGAGCGGATCAGGCCAGCGGCACAGCAGGATATTGAAGATTATTCGGGCCATCATCAGACAGGGCACGAACCAGAAGATGATGAAGGGGCCAGCGAGCCATGAACCGCCCAGCAGGAGCGGTCCGATGTCCTGCGGCCAGTCGCGAAAAATCGGTCGATTGCCCTTGAGTGGTTCGATGAGCTGATCGGCCGCGATGCCCAGCGCGAGGAACAGAAAATAGGGTCGCATCTGGCCGAACAACTGCCGCCGGGCGAAGGCAATGATCGGCTGCGGGCGCGAGAGCATGCCTGACAGCAGGAAAAAGAGCGGCATGTGAAAGCTGTACATGGCGTCGCGCACAGGTCCGCGCGTCCACACATGACCGACCACGACGGCGATGATGCCGATGCCGCGTGCGACATCCACCCAGTCCAGCCGACCCGGCGACGGTGTCGCTGCACCGCCGCTATTTTCCCCACTATGTTCCATCGGCCCCACCGCCTATAGGAAGCGACGCGCGCGTCAATTCCACACTCCTTGCTGCCCCGATCGGATTTCTCCTTTGGCCCTGCTTACCGACCATGTTCTGTTCATTGATGGCGAAGCCCTCATTCTCGACAAGCCTGCGGGCTTGCCGGTCGACGCGCCGCGCGATGGGTCGATCGCGCTGGAAAATCATCTGCAATCGCTGACTTTCGGTTTCCAGCGCTGGCCGCTGCCGGTCCACCGGCTGGACCGTGACACCAGCGGCTGCCTGCTGCTGGCGCGCAATCCCAAGGCGCATAAGCGCTTCGCCCAGGCATTCGAGGCTGGCACCGTCGCCAAACGCTATGTCGCGGTGATCGAGGGCGTGCCGACGGACGACAGCGGCCTGATCGAATTGTCGCTCAAGAAGGTCAGCACCGCCGAGGAAGGCTGGCGCATGATCCCGGCCAAGGCGGGCAAAGTCGCCATTACTGAATGGCGCAAGGTCGCGGAGAAGGACGGCCGGTCGCTGATCGCCTTCACGCCGCGCACTGGGCGCACCCACCAGATCCGCGTCCATGCGCTGCATGGGCTGGGCTTTCCCATCGTCGGCGACCCCGTCTATGGCGAGGGTGGCGTGCCGATGCTGCTCCACAGCCGGTTCCTGAGCATTGCGCGCGGCGAAAAACCTGCAGCGGAAGCGACCGCGCCCCTGCCCGCGACCTTTGCCGCCGCCGGTTTCGGCCCGGAGTTGCTGGACGATGCCGGGATTTGAGATTCCCGATGATGCGCTGGAGGAGCGCTTCATCACCGGCGGCGGTCCGGGCGGGCAGAATGTCAACAAGGTGGCGACGACGGTGCAGTTGCGCGTCGACCTGTTCCGGCTCGGCCTGCCGCCCCATGCCTATCGCAAGATCAGGGAACTGGCCGGATCGCGGCTGACGTCAGGCAATCAGATCATCATCCAGGCGTCGCGCTTCCGCACCCAGGAAGCCAATCGCCAGGACGCGCGCGACCGGCTGGCCGAAATGATCGCCAAAGCCCACCAGCGCGACGCCCGCCGCATCGCGACCAAGCCCGGCAAAGCCGCTAAGGCGCGGCGGGTCGATTCCAAGAAAGCGCGCAGTACGGTCAAGCAGGGACGCGGGAAGGTACGAGACGTCTGACATCAAGTTCATATTAACCATTTTCCGATTATGCCCTCCGTCGAAGGGGCAGGAGATGGCATCGACGATCTTCCTAAGCGGAACATATGGCTCTGCGCCAAACAACATGACTAGCCTGCGTTGGTTTGCCGTTCCCGCCGCCATTTGGATGGCTTTGGCCATGTTATTCGCCATCGCAAAGCCTGGTGTTGGTCTGCCCCAATATATCTTTCTCACCCAAGATGTGCCGGTCGCTGCTGCCATGATCGGCTTTCTGATGCTGGTGCGATTGTCGGGCCAAACCACACGGACTCAATTGCTTATCCAACCCCGAATACTGACTGCCGCCATGCTGGCGATGGCAGGCATCGCATGGATCGGTCACTACTGGTTGATGCAGGGTTACGAATTTTCGCGCGACGAAGATCTGGCGCGGCTGGCAGCAAGTTATATTGCACGGGGCGACTTGGGCATTGCCATTCCTCCTGAATGGCGTGCGTTTCACGGCGCTATGCTTCCCGAATTTCAACACCCCATTGGCGGCGACCGATACTGGATTTCGATTTATCTACCTGGGTCGGCGCTCATCGAAGCGTTGGTTTCCCAGGTTGCGGACCCCGCACTTTCCCAGCCATTACTGCTTCTGATCGGCTTAGCCGCTCTCTGGCAGGTGTCGAAGGTTCTGCTGCCTGATCGGCCGGATTCACGGATCATTGTTATGCTGCTGGCGCTAACGTCCAGCCAGTTGCTGTTCAACGCTATGACGCCCTATGCAATGACCGCCCATTTTGCGCTGAACTTGTTATGGCTTGCTCTCTTTGTAGCAGACAGACCGTTGGCGCACGCTGGCGCAATTCTGGTCGGAGCACTTGCCCTTGGCCTGCACAAGGTACAATTTCATGCTTTGTTTGCAGGGCCAGTCTTAATCATTCTTTTGTACCAACGCCGATGGCTGCTTTCAGCCATCTATGCAATAAGTTATAGCATCTTCATTATATTCTGGCTTAAACTTTACCCCCTCATGCTGGCGCATATACTCGATCTACCGCCTTCTGCGGCAGGATCAAAAAATTTAAGCATTTCACCGCGACTTTATAGCCTTGATCCGCTCATTTACATTCCACGCTTCTTTGCCTGGAACAATGTCCTCCTGCTTCCATTGGCTTTATTGGGCGCTTGGGGCGCAGCAAAAGACGTTCGCAAAAACAAGATCGCGACATATCCTAATCTTCTGTTTCTTGCTCTCGCTGCAGGATGCGCTACCGGCATGTTGTTGACTGTCCATCAGGGGTTTGGATGGGGCTATCGCTATCTTCACGGCTATATCGGACCATTCTGCCTTCTTGCTGGCCGAGGATGGAGCAGCCGTCCGGTAGCCCTTTCGTCAATCCGGCCTGTGCTACAAAGTTGCCTGCTGGCACTAATTTTGATGATTGTACAAGCCGCCATAATCTACCGTTTCGCTACTCCACATGCCCGTGCCCATGCCGATATTGTTGCACGGAAAACAGATGTCGTTCTGGTTGACGCCCGCGGCAGCGTCTTCGGACAGGATGTTGTTCGAATCGACGGTAGAATGTCGCACAAGCCTGTCATTATGAGCATGGCACATCTTGACCCCGCAACGGTTCCCAACTTGTGCCGACGGTATAAAGTGGAAGTTTTTGACCGCGCCGGTTTTGCACGAGTTGGCGTGAAGGGGGCCGATATGGAGCCTTCCTCGACGACCAAGCGCATGGACATGATACAAAATTATCTGGCAAGAACAGGGTGCGTGTCCTGAAGGGACACGAGTATGTAGATATATTTTTGACGAATTGGCGATCGGCGCTGTCCGCCCTATATCGACCCCATGTATGATTTTGCGCCCACCGACGTCGCCGACAAGGCTGCCCTTTATGCCGACCTGCTGTCCGCCGCCGATGCGTTGACGAAGGATGAGCCGGACGCAGTTGCCAATATGGCCAATGTGTCGGCGTTGCTGTGGCAGTTTTTGCCGGACCTGAACTGGGCTGGTTTCTATCGGCTGGTCGGCGATGAACTGGTGCTGGGGCCGTTTCAGGGCAAGCCCGCCTGCATCCGCATTCCGATGGGACGGGGCGTGTGCGGCGCGGCGGCGGCGACGCGCGAGACGCAGGTGGTGGAGGATGTTCATGCCTTTCCCGGCCATATCGCCTGCGATGCGGCCAGCGCGTCGGAAATCGTCTTGCCGATCGTGCAGGGCGGTCGTCTGATCGGCGTGCTGGACCTCGACAGTCCAAAGGCCGCCCGGTTCGACTCGGACGATGCCGCCGGTCTGGAAGCGCTGGTCGCGCTGATCAGCGCACGGATTGGTTGACGGGTTAACCGTCTTTTCCCTGTTGCTCGGAGCTTCCGCCCCGTTTCGGGACAGGATTTTACCGCCCCACTGATAGATAGCGGCGGATCATCATGCTAAACAGGGCGTTAGCATTTCGATCTGCGCGCGCCTTCGCGCGCCGGAAAACAGGGAGCGTTAACCATGCGGATGTCCGGCCTATTCCTTCTGAGCGCAAGCGCCGCACTGGCGGGAGCGGGCAGTCCGGCGCTGGCAGGCACGGGCGCTCCGGCCGCGATGCACCGGCCCGGAACCGCCATGCCAGCCCCCGGCGTCCATGCGCCGCGTCCTGGTGGCCATTGGAACGGCACGCACCGCTGGGGCCAGCGGCATAATGGTCGTTGGCTGGCCGGTTGGCACGCCCCCGGTGGCTGGAACGGCTATCGGCGGCCCGTCTATGGCTATGTCCTGCCGCGCTATTGGGTCAGCCCCACTTATTATATCGCCAATTACGGTGCCTACGGCCTGCCCGCTCCGGCTTATGGCTATGGCTGGTCGCGCTATTATGACGATGCGGTCATGACCGACCGTTATGGCCGGGTCTATGACAGCCGCAGCAATATCGACTGGGGCCGCTATGAGGGCGGCTATGGTCCCGACGATGGCCGTTATGATGACCCCCGCCGCGACAATGGCCTCGGCGGTGCCGCGATCGGTGCGGTGGTCGGGGGAGTCGCGGGCAACCGCATCGCCGGGCGCGGCAATCGCACGGCTGGCACGCTGATCGGCGCGGGCGTGGGTGCCGTCGCCGGCATGGCGATCGACAAGGCGGAGGATGCGCCGCGCCGCAATGCGCCGCTCCCGCCCCGCCGCCCCGGTGCCGCCTATGATTCCGGCTATGGCTATGCCGACGACAGCGTCACCAGCAGCAATGAATATGAAGGCCGCTGGACCGGCACCTGGACCACGGAAGACGGTCGCAGCACGACGGGCACGTATGAAGGCCGGTTTGAAGGCAATGTCCGTGGTGCGGGGGTCGATTATGACGCGCCAGCCTATGCCAGTGCGCCGCACTGGTCGCAGGGCGGTGCGCCCATGGGCGCACAGGGCGGCTATATTTCCGGGGGCTATTATTATCCCGCGCCGGTCGTCACGACGGTAACGGTGCAGCCCGTCATGACCACGACGACCACGACCAGCTATGTTACCGAAACGGTACCAGTTCGCCGGACGGTCCGGCGCGCGCGCCGGACCTGCGCCTGCAAATAAGGATTTCGGGGCGGCCTATGCCGCCCCACACCCGCATTGCCTGCACGAATTGGGGAGCGGGCCATAAGCGCCGGAACGGCTATTTGCGGAAGATGGCTGCCAGTTCGACCGGGAGCGGTGGTTCGTCGCGATGGACGATATTGCGTGCAACAGCACCGCGAATGGCCTCTACCTGCTCATCGGGATCGAAACGGACCCAGCCGGTGCGACTGAGTTTTTCGAGCGGGCGGTAGCGGATCTTATATTGCATTCGCTGCGACCCATCGACCCAATAGCCCAGATACACATAGGGCAATCCCGCTGCACTGGCGCGCAGGATATGATCGAGGATGATGAAATTGCCGAGCCCTGGGCGATAATCAAGTTCGGTGTCGAAGAAGCTGTAGATCATCGACAGGCCATCGCCCTGCCGATCGGTCAGGCAGGCCCCGACCAGCTTGCCCACGCGCCCGTCAATGCCGGGTTCGCGATATTCGATGATATGGCTGTCGACCGGGGTCTGTTCGACCATGTCGGCAAAATCCATCTCGTCCATCTCGGTCATGCCGCCGCCGGGATGCCGGGCGCTTAGATAGCGCTGCAACAGCGCGAACTGTTCCTCGGTGGACCAGGGCTTGCAGGCGGTGACGACCAGGTCGCTGTTGCGGCGGATGAGCTTGCGTTGGGTCGCATTGGGCTTGAATTCATTGGCGACGACCCGAACCGACACACAGGCGGTGCAATCTGCACAGCTCGGCCGATAGGCGACATTCTGGCTTCGGCGGAAGCCGATGCGGCCCAGCGCGTCATTGAGTTCGGCAGCGTTGTCGCCGCTCAGCTCCGTGAAAACCTTCCGCTCGCTCCGTCCCGGCAGATAGGGACAGGGCGAGGGGTTGGTCACGAAAAAGCGGGGGAAACGGAAGGGCGCCGTCACGCGCCTGTCTCCGGTTCATCGCTGCGGCTCAAATCGATCATGGACGGACTATGCCGACCCCATGCGCGCGTGAAAAGGGCGTTTACCACGAAATATTAACAAAAGGTTGCAGCGGATCAGGCAACCTCGATCGGCGCGACCTCATAGCCCGCTTCGCCCAGCGCGGCGATCAGCCGCTGGAGATGGGCGCGATCGCGCGTCTCGCACTCGACGTCGAGGCTCAAGCCCTTGGCCGGCAGGTTGGTGAAGATGCGCTGATGCGCCAGTTCGAGGATGTTGACCGCTTCCTGGTCGAAGATGCGGGCGACATGGAACAGCGCGCCGGGCCGATCCTGCAGGATGATGCGCAACCGCGCGAGCCGTCCCGACCGGGCGAGATCGCGCAGCAGGACGTTGGCGAGCAGCCGCGTATCGATATTGCCGCCGGTCAGCACAAGACCGACATTGCGCCCGACAAATTGCTCGCGATAGGTCAACAGCGCCGCCAGCCCCGCAGCGCCAGCGCCCTCAACGACCGTTTTTTCGATCTGCAGCAACAGGCTGAGCGCTTCTTCCAGCCGCCGTTCGGTGACCAGCAGCATGTCGTCGGCCAGCCGTTCAACCACGAGACGGGTGTTTTCGCCCGGCTGCTTGACCGCGATCCCCTCCGCCAGCGTATCGCCGTCGCAGGGCAGCGTTTCACCCTTGATATAGTCGTACATCGACGGATAGAGTTCCGCCTGCACGCCGACCAGGCGGATGTCCGGCTTCATCGCGCGGGCTGCGGTCGCCATGCCGGAAAACAGGCCGCCACCGCCGATCGGGATGATCAGCGTATCGATTTCCGGTGCTTCCTCCAGCATCTCCAGCGCAACCGTCCCCTGCCCGGCCATGATGTCCGGTTCGTCGAACGGATGGATGAAGGTTAGTTCCTGCTCGACCTCCAGCAGGCGCGCATGGGCATAGGCGTCATCGAATTTTTCGCCATATTGCACCACCGTCGCGCCATGGCTGCGAGTTTGCGTCACCTTGATGATCGGGGTGGTCAGCGGCATGACGATGGTGACCGGCACGCCCAGTCTCTTGCCATGATAGGCAAGGCCCTGCGCGTGGTTGCCAGCCGATGCTGCGATCACGCCCTTGGCTTTGGAGGCCTCATCCAGTTGCAGCAGGCGATTAAGCGCACCCCGCTCCTTATAGGCGGCGGTGAACTGGAGATTTTCGAATTTCAGATAGACGTTGCAGCCAAGCATCTGCGAGAGCGTCTGGCTGATCAGCGTCGGCGTCTTGACGATCGCGCCTGCAATGCGGGTGCGCGCGGCAAGCACGTCATCGACGGTGATGGGTAGCGGCGGAGCGCTCTCGATCTTGGCAAGCGTGTTCATATGGTCGCGCCCTAACGCAAAATTGCGGCGGAAGAAACTGGCACTGTCGGAAAACTGCCCCTATGGCTGGTCGCCACGCACTTATCCTACGAGGCATATGGCTAACATCGCGTTTATCGGCCTGGGCGTCATGGGCGGCCCGGTTGCAGGACATCTAGCGAAGGCCGGGCACAGCCTGACCGTTTACAACCGCTCGATCGGCAAGGCGAAGAGCTGGGCCGAAGCCTATGGCGGGACGGTCGCGACCAGCCCGGCCAAGGCGGCGGAAGAGGCCGAGATCGTGATCAGTTGCGTCGGCACCGACGATGATCTGAGCCAGGTGACGCTGGGCCGCGAAGGCGCGTTTCGGGCGATGAAGCCGGGCAGCCTGTTCATCGACCACACCACCGTTTCCGCGCGGATCGCCCGGCAATTGTTCGTCGAAGGCGAAAGCCGGGGCATCCACAGCGTCGATGCGCCGGTGTCGGGCGGACAGGCGGGGGCCGAGAATGGCCGGTTGTCGATCATGTGCGGCGGCACCGAGCCCGCCGTGACCGCTGCGAGGATCGTGATGCAGGCCTATGCCGCGCGGATCGTCCATGTCGGCGGCGCGGGCGCGGGGCAGACGACGAAGATGGTGAACCAAATCTGCATTGCGGGCGTATTGCAGGGCCTGGCGGAAGCGATGCGCTTTGCGCAGGCGGCTGAACTGGACCTCGACACCGTGTTCGAGGCGATTTCGGGCGGCGCGGCGCAAAGCTGGCAGATGGATAATCGATGGAAGACGATGGCGCAGGACAGGTTCGATTTCGGCTTTGCGGTGGATTGGATGCGCAAGGATCTGGGCCTCGCGCTGGAAGAGGCGCGCGCGAATGGCGCGACGCTGCCGGTAACCGCAATGGTCGATCAATTCTACGCCGACGTGCAGGCGATGGGCGGCAGCAGGCAGGATACCAGCGCGCTGGTGCGCCGGATCATCAAGGCGTGAATATTGCTCCAACGTCCGTTCGGGCTGAGCTTGTCGAAGCCTCTTTTCTGTCTGCACCTCGCTCGAAGAAAGGAAGGCCCTTCGACAGGCTCAGGGCGAACGGATTTGGGGTGTTGGGTTTGGGGTTGGTTGTCGCCCTTCCCCTCCCCGCTTTCGCATCGGGGGTCATCGACAATGTGAACGGCATCGCGATCGATCCCACTGGCAAGGTCGTGCGCTTTGGCGCGCTGCTGATTGATGATGAAGGCAAGGTCGAAAAACTGATTCCCGGCCGCTATCAGGAACCGGAATATAAAAGGCCCAAGAAGCCTAAACGGGGCCAGCCCTGGCCGGAGCCGCCCAAGGGGCTGTCGTTCAAGCTGGATGCGGGTGGCAAGACGCTGATCCCCGGTATGATCGACGCGCATGGCCATGTCATGAGCCTTGGCCTGTCGCTCATTACGCTCGACCTGTCGGATACACGATCGCTGGAAGAGGCGCAGGCGAAGATCCGCGCCTATGCGCAGGCCAGTCCGGGGCGCAAGTGGATCATCGGGACGGGCTGGAACCAGGAACAATGGGGCCTGGGCCGCTTCCCTACCGCCGCCGAACTGGATGCGGC
This sequence comes from Sphingobium sp. MK2, assembly GCF_040170545.1. Taxonomy (NCBI): domain Bacteria; kingdom Pseudomonadati; phylum Pseudomonadota; class Alphaproteobacteria; order Sphingomonadales; family Sphingobiaceae; genus Sphingobium; species Sphingobium sp. MK2. The sequence goes on along the minus strand of NZ_JAZDXA010000010.1, from coordinate 114,746 downwards.
GGTCGGTGATATTCCGGTGTGGCTCTCGCGCGTCGATGGTCATGCGGGCTGGGCCAACAGTGCCGCGATCCGCGTGGCGGGCGTAACGGCGGCGACCAAATCCCCCACCGGCGGCCGGATCGAGATGGCGGCGGGCAAGCCTGCGGGTGTGTTCGTGGATCAGGCCATGGCGCTGATCGAGAAGGTCGTGCCTGCGCCTGCGCCGAAAGATCGCGACATCGCATTGGAAAAGGCGCAGCGCGCTTTGCTGGCGATGGGCGTCACCGGCATTGCCGACATGGGCACGAGCATCGAGGATTGGCAGGCGTTTCGTCGCTCGGCCGATCGTGGTGCGTTGCGCGTGCGGATCATGGCCTATGCGGCGGGTCTCGATAATATGACGCTGATCGCCGGGCCGGAGCCTACCCAGTGGCTTTATGACGACCGGCTGCGGCTGGGTGGCATCAAGCTGGTGCTGGACGGGGCGCTGGGGTCACGCGGGGCTTGGTTGAAGGCCGATTATGCCGATGCGCCGGGGCAGCGCGGTCTGCCGATGATTTCGGCAACGCAGTTGCGCAACGTGATGAGCCGCGCGGCGATGGACAATTTCCAGATCGCCACCCATGCGATCGGCGACGCAGCGAACAGTGAAATATTGGATGCGATCCAGGAATTGTCGGAAACCTACAAAGGCGACCGGCGCTGGCGGATCGAACATGCGCAGATCGTCAGTCCGGCCGATTTGCCGCGCTTTGCCCAGTTCGGCATCGTCGCGTCGATGCAGCCGGTGCACGAAGCATCGGACTGGCGCATGGCCACTGCGCGGCTGGGCGAGAGCCGACTGGCGGGTGCCTATGCTTGGAAGGCGATGCTCGACAATCGCGTGCCTTTGGCGTTCGGGTCTGACGTGCCGGTCGAAAGCCCCAATCCCTTTGCCGGTATCGCCGTCGCCATGAGCCGCGAGGATGCCAAGGGCGAGCCGATGGGCGGCTGGATGCCGACGCAGCGGGTCAGCTTTGACGCGGCGCTCGATGGCTTTACGCGGCAGGCGGCCTTTGCCGGATTTGCCGAAAAGCGGTTCGGCAGTCTGGTGCCGGGGCAGCGGGCGGACTTCCTGCTGATCGACCGGGATATCTCGACCGCACGGCCTGCGGACATTCGAGGGACGCAGGTGCTGGAGACGTGGATCGGTGGTAAGCGGGTGCATGTGAAGGGGCAATAAGCCCTTTCACATCGCGTTATCGGCCGCGTTCAGCGCATCTTCGAAGGTTTCAGGCAGCGGCGGCTGGACTGGTTTGTCGCAGCCTTCTTCCTTCATATGCGCGCGCAAGGCGTCCATGCGGCTGAGGTTCCAGCGCAAAAGCGGCACGCCCAGCGGCCGGAATTCAGCGCGGTCGAACAGTTCGACGACATAATTTTTGCACAGTTCGTCCACCTGATCGAGCGTCAGCATCGCGAGGTTCATGACCATCGGCTTGCCTGGCACGCCATTGCGGCCGCGCACCAGATCCGTGACGTACAGACCGCCGCGCGGATCGACCAGCACGACATCCGCTTGGCTCGAATCGATCAGCCGATGGCTGGCGGCATAGGGCGCGACGAAGGCGTGGGTGCGCCAGACGAGGAAAACACTCCCCAGCGCGGTGATGCACAGGCCGATGACCAGTGGGCGCAACGCATCTTGCGGGCGGAACCGCGCCCAGCCGAGGCCAGCGAGCAGGCAGAACGGCCCGATAAAGCCATGGGCATAGCGGAAGCCCCAGCCATAGCCCTGCGCCAGTGCCAGCATGCAGCCCGCGAGGCATCCAAGTGCCAGCGGCAGGGCTATCTCCTGCCCCCGGATCATGGTGCGCCAGCGCATCGCCGCCATGCCCAGCACTGCGAGCGGGACCATCAATATGTCATTCCAGGCGATGTAGCGGCTCAAATTGACGAGCGGTTGCCAGCGGTCGCCTAGCCGCTGGAACAGGCTGCCGACCTTGTCGGCGACTCCGGCGGAGGGACGCACATCGGCGGGCGCGCCGAGCGCATGGAGCAGAAATTCGGGCCAGAGCTTGGCCCAGACGATGACGATCGCCACCAGCGTCAGCGCGTGGAAGGCCGCGACCGTCCAGCGCCGGGCGAGCAGCATCCACAGGATGAAGGGCGCGATGAACAGCGGCGGGAAATGCCATTGGTGCAGGCCCGCCGCGACCAATGCGACGACGCCCGCGCTGCCATGGCCGATCACCCCGCCGCGCAACACCAGCGCGAGCCAGATCATGTTGAGCGCGAAATGGCCGGTCATGGCATAGGGCGTCATCGCCGTGATCCAGAGCTGGCTGGACGAACAGCCAAGCAGCACGGTCACCCATACCGCGTCGGGGCGATCAGGCATCAGCCGCAGCGCCACGCGCCAGAGCGCGAACAGCCCGGCCATCAGCAGCACTGGTCCTGCTAGATTGGGATCGCCCAATTGCCAGAACAAAGCCTGGATCGCGCTATTCACCGGCAGATAGGCCGCCGTCCAATAATCCGCCGCGCCGAAGGGAGAGAAAAATTCGGGCATGATCGCGCGGCGATAGGGTTCCCATTCCACCGGGATCGGCCGGGCGAACATCCCTTCGCGCATATAGGCGGCGGCGAAGCGCGCGACTTCTTCGTCACGGGAAATGGCGTAATTCTGGAACAGGGCATAATGGCCCGCCCAGGCCGCCAGCCCCATGAGCAGGATCAACGGCACGATAATCCGCGCGGTCGGGCGCGGGAGGCGGATGCCCTTCCCTTCCGCAAAAGGCGCGGCCAGCGCAAGCAATAACAAGGAGCCGAGGAGGAGCGGAAAATCCTGATCCAGGAACAGGATGACCGGCAGGCTCAAGCCCTGCCGCCAGGTGACGTGCCAGACGAAAGTGGCACCGAGCCAGAGCGTCAGGCCGATCGCACCGGCCAGGAACAGGCGGCGCGCGCTCACGAAGCTGGTCGCCCCGCCCCCGGTCACGCCGCAACCAATGTCCGGTTGACGAAGATGCCGTCCATTTCGACCAACAGCGGGAAATGGCCCTTATTATTGGCGAAGAAGGCCGAGGGCACGAAGGCGCGCGCTTCGAGCCAGTCGATCATCGTGCGATAGCCGGTGCCGCCTTCGTAAATGGGGCGGACGCCGAGTTCGGTCTGGATACCCAGCATCTGCGCCAGCGCATCGCCCGCGCCTTCGCACACCGACAGATCATGGCCCTGCGTGTCCATTTTCAGAAAGGGTCGGGTAAAGCCATGCTCTGCCTTGAGGTCAGGGAGCACCGAGTCGAGGCGGCAGCATTGCATCTCGACCGTTTTGGTCACTTTGTTGCGATCGGCGAAAATGGCATCCTGTTCGCCCGACGGTGCCTTGAGCGAAGAGAATTGATCGGCGGCCATGATGTTGAAACTGGCGGTGCCATCAAAGTCGGAGAGCGCCATGTTGAAGACGTGCCAGCGGCGGTCGGACGCGGCGTGGCGTTGCAGTTCGGCAAAGACTTCGGGGTTCGGCTCGAAGGACAGGATCAGCCCCTTATAGCCCGCATCCTTGCGCAGCATCGTCGCATATTGGCCGCGATTGGCGCCGACGTCGAACAGGCAATCGACCGCGAAGGTCGAAAGGAAGCGCCGGAGCGCCTGGATTTCGGGATATTGATGCACGCGCCCGGCCAGCGCCAGACGCGCCGCCAGCTTGCGGTCGGACAATTCGCGCCAATAGCGGTTCATGCGCGCGCGGCCAACACGGTTTGATAGATGTCCATCGTCGCCACCGCCATGTCCTTCCAGCTTCCCATATCATCCCCATAGGCGCGCGCCGCCGCGCCCTGCGCCTGCCTGATGGCGGCGCTTTGCAGCAACGGCAAGAGCGCTGCGGCCAAAGCGGGGACATTCCCCGCAGCCGCCCGGATCGCTACGCCATCGGGCAATTGCCCGAACATGCCCGCGTCCGACGTCACCATCGCCTTGCCATGATGCAGCGCCGAGAGGAAGGCACCGCTTGAGTCGATATGGCGATAGGGAAAGACCATGATGTCGGCGCGGGCCATATGCGCGTCGAGGCGGCCTTCGGTCAGGAAGCCGAAATCGGTGAGCAGCCGATCTGCAAAGCCTGCTTGCGCGACCTGTGCCAACGGCGGCGCGACGTCCATGAAGGGCTTGCCCGCGAGCATGAGGTCGAAATCATGGCCGTCGCGCCAGAGCGAGAGGCAGGCGTCTATCGCGAGGTCTACGCCTTTATAGGGGCGGATCGTGCCGAAGAAGAGCAGGCGCGGTTTCGTGGAGGTGGGAACGGCGGCTAGATCGGCGGCACTGGCGGATGCCAGCCGCATCGGCGGGTGCGGGGTGATGTGGATGCGGGCGGGGTCGATGCCTTGCGCGATGAGGGCGGCGCGGGTGGTGTCGCCATGGACGATCAGCGCATCCATGCCGTCGAGCAGCGCGCGATAGCCCCGGCCCTGCAGCCCGGCATCGGCATGATAGGCGTCGGCATTGTGGACGGTGTGGACCAAGGCCGTGCGCCCTTTGAGGCGTTTGAGCACCAGTCGGTCTGCGGGAGCAAGTGGGAGCCATTGGATATGGGCCACATCGGCGGCGAGTAAGGGCGTCAGATCACCCAACGCGCAGGCCAGCGCATATTCCGCTGCCTTGGTCAGGCGAAAGGCACGGCCTTCGCCCAGGCGATCGCGCAGCGCTTCGCTGCGGCGGAAGAAATGGGGGGCGTAGGCATAGCCGTGCGGGACGATCGCGTCGGTGGCGCGCATGGGGCGGCCGAGCAGCGTGACGTCCGCACCCTGCCCCGCCAGCGCCGCGCAGAGGCTATCGTCATAGCGCCCGGTGAAGAGCGAGGGATCGAGCATCGCGACCTTCATGCCCGCGCCAGCCTTTGGAGCGAAAGCAGATGCAGGATGGCCGCGCCGGTGAGGGTCAACGTGTAGAGGCCGAGGAAGGCGAGGTCGAAGCGCTGGGGTGCCAACGCAAGGGCCAAAGGCGCGCTGGCGAGCGATCCAGCGAGGAAGGGCAGTGAGCGATGCAGCAGGGTCGAGAAGCGGCCAAGCGCGCCCTGGACATAGACCGAGACGCAGATGATCGTGAGGGCAGCCAATGCGGCGACGATCAGCGCCAGTTCCGCCCGGTCGATCATGGCACGGCCGTCGAACAGCGTGGTGAAGAGCCAGTCGCCGACGCCCAGCAACAGCGCCGACAGCAAGAGCGCGAAGACCAGCCCCGCGCCAAGCGAGCGGGCGAGCAACTGGCGCAACCTTGCGCGGTCCCCTGCATGATAAGCGCGGGTGATGCGGGGCAAGGCGGCTTCCACGACGGCGCGGACCAGCATCGAGAGGGCGCGCGACATTTTGAAGAAGAAGTCGAAGATCAGCATCGGGCGGGCGTCGGACGTGGCCATGGCGATCGTGAAATAGGGCGCATTATAGGCGATGATGTCGGAGGCGGTGAACGCCGCCGATGCGCCGATGTCGCGCAGATAATGGGTGCGGACATGGCCGCCGCCGACGCGGAAGGCGAGCCAGTGCCGGGCTGTCATCCCCAGCCGCCGGTGGACATGGGTGATGGCCCAGCCGATGACGAGCAGGCTGACCGCCAGTTGCAGCGCGATCGACAGGCGCGGGTCCAGGCCCAGCAGGATGGCGAGCAGCAGCGCGATCGTCACCACCCGCCGTCCGCAATCGAGCGCCTCCCACAGGAAATTGCCATCCACCGCCGCCAGCGCGCGCTTGGCCAGCAAGGCAGGCAGGTTGAGGCAGGCCGACAGGAAGAAGAGCAGGAACAGCAGCGGCATCGCCGTATCGAACCAGCCGAGCGTCAGCGCCCCGATCAGGATCGCCGTCCCGCCCGCAACGATGAGGCCGAGGAACAGGAACAGCACGCCCATTTCCTCCAGCCGGAAGCCGCCATCCGCCTGATCGCCGCCCAGCCAGTGCCGCCGCAACCGGGCGTAGATGATGCTGGTCAGGCCGAATTCCGCCGAAATGGTGAAGTTGCCGAAGGCGACCAGCAGCAGGAACGCCTGAAATTCGGCCAGCGGCAGCACGCGGACGAAGACGAAGGTGACGGCAAAGCCCCAGATCAGCACGAGGCCGACATTGGCGAGCTTGACCAGCGCGAGGATGCGGGCGGATGCCTCCATCCGCGCGAGGATGCTCACCGCGTCGCGGCTCCGCCGGGCTTGCGGGCGCGGAACAGCCGGTCGTCGAGCGCGTAATAATGGCGCGCGGCGACGTCGATGCTGCTGGCGTCGATTTCTTCCAGATCGAAGCCCGCCGCGCGGATGCGGTCGGCGATATCCGGGCCATATTGGCGCACATGGTCCCACTGGCCAAAGCGGCGCTCGCGTTCGCGCGGGGGAATGTCGAAACTGCCATCCTCGGTCGGCTTGGTCCAGAGCGGCACGATCAGCCAGGCTTCCCCGCCCGGCTTCAAGGCGCGGTAGATGTTGCGCAGCACGGCCATGTCGTCGGGCACATGCTCCATCACATGGCTGGCGTAGAACAGGTCGTAGCGGTCAGTGACGGCCAATTCCATCAGGTCCACCCGCGCCATGTTGGGCACGGTATAGCGCGACGGATCGAGATCGGCGGGCATGTAGTAGGTCGCGGCGGAGAAGCGGCGGACGAGGCTGGCTTCATTGGGGGCCATGTGCAGGATGGCGCCTTCCACTGGCACGGACAGGCGGCCATTGGCGATCAGCCAGTTCATCAGCCGCTCGCGCGGCGATGCGCCGCATTCGGGGCAGCCCCATTCGCCATTGTCGCCATAGCGGAAGAAACCCACGACGGTCGCGCCACAGGCGGGGCAGCCGCGCTTGCGCCGCGCGCCCAGCGCCTTGCGCGCCTGGAGCGAGGTTCGGGTCAGATGCTTGCCGACGGCCTTGGCCACCCGCTGAACAGTAATCACGTCATTCTCCGCTTGGGAACAAGGGATGGGCTATACAATATCGCAGGCGTTTGACGAGGGGGTGAGAGAGGTTCCGTATATTCTGAAGGTAAACGGCAAAGGCATCCTCCCCTTGCAGGGGAGGATTTATCGATCAGCGTGACTTGGCTGGATTCCAGGTGGTCACGGTGCGGCCGGTCATGGCTTTGACCACGCCCTGCAAGGTGGCGGCATAGGCTATCATGATGTCGACCAGCGCTGCGAACGGGCCGCTTTTCGCGCGTATCCCGACCCAGAGCGTCAGGGCGACGGCCAGCGCGCCGACCATGTAGAGCATGGGGGAAATCCGCATCGCCAGCGTGCCCGCCGCCACTGCCCCGGTCAGGATGAAGACGCCGCCGAACCAGCGGACGATCTTGCGCGAGGCATATTTGAAGCGGTCGATAGCGCGCATTTGGCGCAATTGCGGGCGCAGGTGGACATGGGTGTGCCAGGCGCGGGCGGCGATGCGCACCTTGCGGCGATATTCGTCCTTGCGACCCGTCACCAGCCGTTCGCGGGCGATGACGTCCTTGGCCTTGATCAGGCGCTTGCCCGCGAACACCACCGCCATGGAGACGGTGAGGTCATCCAGCACGCTGTCGGGGAAATCGGGATAGAGGCTGCGGCGGATCGAGAAGATCGAGCCGTCGGCGCCCAGCACATTGCCGGTGCGCGACTCCTCATCCTTCAGCCGTTCCTCGATCCGCCAGTAGAGCGAGCCGACCGAGGCGGTCGCGCTTTCGTCCGCGCCGATATAGTGGAGCGACCCCAGCACGCCGCCGACATCCGGGTCGGCATAGCGGGCTAGCAGATTGTCGATGGCGTTGCCGTCCAGCAGGACATTGGCGTCGGTGAAGATCAGCACATCGCCACTGGCGCGGGCGGCGAGTTGCTTCATGCCGTGCGCCTTGCCGCTGCGGCCGGGGCCACGGATCAGGGTGACCGGAGTGCCTTGGGCGGCGATCAGGTCGCCGGTGCCGTCGGACGAGCCATCGTCGAAGGCAAGGCATTCAAGCCCCGGATGGCGGGCCTTGAGCATGGCGATATTGGCCAGTTTCTCCGGCATCGCGCCCGCTTCATTATACGCGCAGAAGAGCAGCGAGGCGCTGGGCAGGGTGTGCGCTGTCGGGGCTTCGGGAAGCGTCGGTAAAGCGCGCAAAATCAAGGGGTAGAAAAGGAAGGGCCACAGCAAAGCGAACAGCGAAGCGGACAGTAGAACGCCTATTAGCAGGTCGGTCATGCTTAGTAGGCCTTGTGGTGGACGAGGACGCCCAGGGTCGCGACGATGATGCGCAGGTCGCGCCAGACCGACCAGTCGCTGACATATTCCAGGTCCGATTGCAGGCGGTCGATCAGATCCTGATGATGGTCGGTCGAGCCGCGATGGCCGCGCACCTGGGCGAGGCCGGTCATGCCGGGTTTGATGCAGTGGCGCGCCCAATAGCGGGGGTCGACTTCCCAATAGAGGCTGTCCCCTGCCCGCGCGGCGGCGGCATGGGGACGCGGGCCGACGATGCTCATATCGCCTTCTAACACATTGAAAAGTTGAGGTAATTCGTCAATACTTGTCCTGCGCAGGAAGGCGCCGATCGGGGTGACGCGATCATCGTCGCGCTTGGTTAGCGTAGCGGCGTGCGTGTCGCTGGCCTCTGTCCGCATTGAGCGGAATTTGTAGATGGAGAAGGAGCGGCCATCCTTGCCGATGCGCGGCTGGCGGAAGAGGATGGGGCCGGGGCTGGTCAGTTTCACCGCCAGCGCCGCGCCGATCAGGATGGGCGAGAGCAGGATGGTGGCAACGGTGGCGACGATCAGGTCGAACAGCCGCTTGATCAGCCGGTCGCGGAACTGGAGCGGGCCACCCGCGACGATGATGGTCGGCTGGCCGTCAAATTCGGCGACGCGCGCAGGCGCGAAACGCAGCAGTTCGGGCACCACGATCTCGCCACGGGCGGACAGCGATTTGAGCGCCGCCGACCAGTCGGCCATCCGGTCGAGCGGACAGGCGACGATCACGCGCTCGGCCATGCCGACCGCGCTCGCCAGCCGTGCGGCCATGTCGGCATCATGGCGTTCGGGGCGCAGGTCGATGGCGGCGGCTTCGATGACGGTCATATGCGGCCCGGTGGCGATCATCACGCCATCCATGATGACGACGGTGAGGTCGGGCACGGCACCCAGCACCTGGCTTGCCAGCCGCGCGATCGCGAGGCGCACCAGCGCGACGGCAAGACCGCCCAGGCCAAGGCCGGTAATGAAGGTCAGGCGCGACAATTGTTCGGCCATCTTGCCGAGATAGACGATCAGCAGCATCAGCAGCGCTGCCTGCACCAGCGCCAGCAGCGCGCGGACGATGCCGCGCCGGACATTGTTGATGCTTTGAATGCCATAGCCGCCGCCCTGCACCGCCAGTAGCGCGTAGAGCGGCGCGACCATCGCGAACATGACGAGGCCGTGGGGCTTGCCCGGCTCGCCCCACAGCGCACCCAACACGAACCAGTTGGCGGCGAGAAAGGCGCAGAACAGCCCGGCCATGTCCCCGCCCAGGCACAGCGCGTAAAGCCGGAACCGCACGATTTCCTTGGAAACTGTCACTGCTGCGCCCTGATCATCGCCATGCGCTCCGTTGGCACCGGGCGGCGCGGGTTGCAAGGGGGTGGGAGTCGCGGTGTCCGCTCTTGTTCATCCTCCCCTTGCAGGGGAGGTGTCTGGCCGAAGGTCAGACGGAGGGGTGTCCCGCCATCGATAGGGGGACACCCCTCCGTCAGCACTGCGTGCTGCCACCTCCCCTTACAGGGGAGGATGCGGCTAGGGTCGATCGCGTGGACCCTACACCCCGAACAATCGCGTCAGCGACTTGTCCAACATCAATAGTTGCCACAGCAGGCGGCCATGGTCGGCGACGCCGGAGCGGTGGTCGGTGGCGATGCGGGCGAGCATGGCGCTGTCGAACCATTCGGTGCGGGCCAGGGCCGATCCGCCCGCGATGGCGGTGGCTTCGCCTGCGAGCGCGCCACGGAACCAGGCGCTGATCGGGGTGACGAAGCCCATTTTCTGGCGATAAAGTATGTCCTGCGGCAGATAAGGCTCCATCGCCTTTTTCAGCAGATATTTGCCGCTATTGCCGCGAATGCGCTGGCTGACCGGAAGGCGCGCGGCAAATTCGACGAGGCGATGGTCGAGCAGGGGTTCGCGCGCTTCTAAACTGACGGCCATGCTCATCCGGTCGGTCTTGGTCAGGATGTCGCCGGGCAGCCAATATTTGATGTCGGCATATTGCGCGCGGTCGAGGGCGTCGCGCGCGGGCGCGTTGGCCATGGCTTTGACATAGCGGTCTTCGGCGCGATAGCCGCCGAGCCGGCCCTTGACCTCCTGCGTGAAGAGGCGCTGGCGCAGGGCGTGGGGGGTGACGCCGACCGATGCGGCATAGGCTTCGCCGCCGCCGCCCGCCAGTTCAAGGAAGGTGGATTTGGCTCGCAGCGCGCGCGGTGCCCAGTCGGCCTTGGGATAATATTTGCCGAGCGTTCCGAACAGCGGTTCGCGGATCGACGCAGGGATAAGGCCGCGGATGCGTTCGCCCTGCATCTGGAAACGGTGACGGCGATAGCCCGCAAAGGCTTCGTCCGCGCCGTCGCCCGACAGTGCGACCGTCACCTGCTCGCGCGCCAGTTCGCACACGCGGAAGGTCGGCAGCGCAGACGCATCGGCAAAGGGTTCATCGAAATGGAAGGCGAGCCGGTCGATCAGGCCATAATCGTCGGGCGAGACGATGCGGCTGCGATGATCGGTGGCGAAGCGGCGGGCGATGCGGTCGGCATAAGCGGTTTCGTCGAGTGCGGCGACGTCGAAGCCGATGGTGCAGGTCTTGACCGCCTGGCTCGACGCTTCGGCCATCAGGGCGACGACGCTGCTGCTATCCACGCCGCCCGACAGGAAGGCGCCCAGCGGCACGTCCGCGACCATGCGCGAGCGGACGGCCTGCCGCATCAGGGCGACCAGTTCTTCTTCCGATTCCTGCGGCGAGGATTTGGTGCGGTCGGCGAAGCTGATGTCCCAATAGCGGTGCGGCTGGGGCAAGGGGCGGCCGCGCACGAGGCGGAGCGTTTCGCCCGCGCCCAACTTGCGCACGCCCGCGACCAGGCAGGCATCGTCGGGGACATAGCCATAGGCCATATAATCTTCGAGCGCGGACAGGTCCGGCGCGCGGCGCAGCAGCGGATGGGCGAGCAGGCTCTTCAATTCCGATCCGAAGATCAGGCTGCCGTCGGACAGCAGGGCATAATGGAGCGGCTTGACCCCCAGCCGGTCACGCACGAGCCAGAGCGACTGCGCGCGCGCGTCGAACAGGGCGAAGGCGAACATGCCGTTGAAGCGATGGACGCACTCCTCGCCCCATTGGCGATAGCCGTGCAGGATGACTTCGGTGTCGCTATGGGTGCGAAAGACATGGCCCTTCGCCTCCAGTTCGGCGCGGACTTCGGCGAAATTATAGATTTCGCCGTTGAATATGACGGCCAACGCCTCGTCGTCGGTCAGCATCGGCTGCGCGCCCGATTCCAGGTCGATGATCGAGAGGCGCAGATGCCCAAGGCCGACGCCCGGCGCGGTCCAGATGCCGCTGCCGTCCGGGCCGCGATGCGGCATCGCATCGAGCATGGCGCGGACCCGCGCGGGATCGACCGGCTTGGCCGTTTCCAGATGAAAGATACCCGCTATGCCGCACATGCGAACCTCCCTAGCGGATGCCCGCGCTGCGGTCAGCCAAAAGCTGTATGTCGCCGATATTGGTCAGGAAGGCGCGGATCGCCGCATCGGCGCGCGCGCCCTGCCCTTCTTCGGCGGAGATGAGGATGGCGACGGCGCGCTGGTCCTGCCCCAGCAGGCGGGCCTTCATCGTGGCGATCTTGACGCCCGGTCGGCTGCCGGTCGGAGGGGTACCGCCAACCACATAATAGCTCACGACCTGACGCACGACCGGGCCGGGCGCGGTAATCTGTTCGCCGCGCGCATCGTGCGGCGCGCGCGCGGGCGAGGACCAGACCCATTGGCTGTCGGGGTCGGCCGCACCCTGGCCAAAGCCGACGAGTTCGCGGCCCTCGTCCTGCCGGTCATAGGCGATGATGGCGAGGTCGACGACCTGGCCGTCCGCATTGCGATAACGGCCCAAGACGAAATGATCGGCCCCATCGAAGCGCGGTTTCCAAGGATAGGCCATGGGCGTGTCGCTGCGCATCCAGCCGGGCACGGCGGGCAGATCGATCCGGGGCGGGAGCCGCTCAGCGGTCGCAGCGGTGGTCGCGAGCCAGAGCGGCGCGGCGACGATCAACGCCAGCGCGCCGCCCGCCACCCGTCCGGCCGACCGTTGCGGTGGTGTTTCGGGCTGGAGGCGCTGCGGGTCGAACCAGGGATCGCCCGGCTTGCGATCAAAGAAAGGCCAGGCGGTTGCCATCACCACGATCATGATGATCGCGAAAAAGACCCAGCCATAGACGACATGGTCGAAGCCCACCGCCGCATCGATGGTGGTCAGGTGCGCGACCAAGATGGTGGCGAAGGCGCGCACGCCATTGGCCAGGATGGAGAGCAGCAGCGCGCCGCTCATGAAGATGATGCGGCGCGGCCAGGTGCGAAAACAGACATTGCAGACGAGGACGCCATAGGCCGTCATGGCGATAAGGAATTTCGCGCCCGAACAGGCCTCCGCCACTTCGAAATAGCCGGTCGGCGTCGTGATGAAGATGCCCTCCATATGGGCGGGCACGCCCGACAGGTCGAGGAAGAACATGGTCAGATGCGCCGTTACCAGTTGCAGCGGCGGCACCAGTTCCTCGCCGAAGGGCACCATGAAGAAGGCGTAGAAGAGCGGGAAGATGAGCGCGCGCGTGACCGCCGGGCCGAGCAGCGCGATGGTCGCGCCCTGCAACATCAGGATCAGCGCACCGTGGCGGACCATGGCGACGCCGGCCGCCGCGCCCAGCAACCAGGCAAGCGCGCCCAGCCCCAGCCAAATGAGGCCCGGTGCCCAGGCGACCGGCTCCATCTGGCGCAGGCCGGGCAAGCGCTGCTGCACCAGCCAGGCGATGAGCGGCGGGATGAACAGGCAGTGGCCGAAGGTGGAGGAATGCCACCAGATCGCCGCCATCGACTGCACATCGGCGAAAAAGAGGGTCAGGATCGAGAAGGCGACGACGCCGAGTGCGGTCAGATGGCCCCGCCATCCGGTGAGATCGACAAGCGGCGGTTGTGCCATGGACAAGGTCTGGCCGGTCATGCGGCGCGCGCGCCTGCTGACTGGCCGAACAGCAGGTCGGGCAGATGCGCGAGCGTTGCCGACCAGCGGTAACGGGCCTCCATCCGGGCGCGGGCGGCAAGGCCGAGTTGGGCCGCGTGGGCAGGATTGGCTAGCAGCGCGTTGATCGTCGCGGCTTCTTCGTCGGGGTTGGCGGCTATCAGCAAGTGCAGGTCATCCTGCGCGTCGATGCCTTCGGCGGCTTGGGGCGAAGCGACTACGGGGCGGGCCATCGCCATGGCTTCCAGCACCTTGTTCTGGATGCCGCGCGCGATGCGCAAGGGGGCGACGACAATGTCGGCCGCCGCCAGCCAACCGCGCACGTCGGGGACGCCGCCGGTGACGATCGCGCCGGGATGAGCGGCGAGCGCTTCGACGGCCTTCGATGGGTTGCGGCCGACGATGGCGAAGCGGGCGTTGGGATGGACGGTGCGGATGGCGGGCAAGGTCTGGCGCGCGAAACTGTCGACGGCTTCGATGTTCGGGCGATAATCCATTTGGCCGGTGAAGACGAGCAAGGGGCCGTCGCCATGATCCACCGGGGGGAAATCAGCGGCGGGGTCGAAATAGTCGAGCGCGACGCCGTTTTCGAGCGGCACGATGCGGTCAGGGCCAAGGCCGCTGGCGGCGCGGAACAGGGCGGCTTCGGCTTCGCTGACGAAAGTGGAGATATCTGCGCGGGCGGCGACACGGCGCTCGAAGTCGAGCAGCACGCGGCCTTCGCGCCGGTTGATCCAGCCCATCGGTCCCGACCCCTGCGCGCCATAGGCGGCATATTTGGCCGAATCGAAATCGACGAAATCCATCAGGAAGCGGACGCCGGGGGGCAGCGTGGGCACGAAATGCGCCATCTGCGCCGAATAGGCGACGACGGCGCGGACCGGGCGGTCGGCCAGCGTCTGCGCGACCCACTGGTGCAGGCCGGGATTGTCGAACAGCGACACGAGCAAGGGTTCGCGCTTGGCGAGGCCGGTGAGGCCAGCCACGATCCTGGACTTGTCGCGCCGGAGCAGGCAGTGGCTCTGCGCAATGGCGGCCAGTTCCCCGGCAAAGCCCATGTCGCGATCATCATCGGCGAAGCAGCCGACATGGACGGGGGCGACCTGCGCCAGCCGCTTGAGCAGGTTGCACGAGCGGATCTTGTCGCCCCTGTCCGGCGGAAAGGGGATGCGATGGCAGAGGAAGAGGATCTCGCCCGTCATCCAAGGCCCCGCGCGATATGCGGGCCGATCAACGTCGCGAGGCTTTCGGGGAGTTTCTTCCAATATTCGACCTTGCGCCGATATTGTGGTGAGAGCGGGTTGACGTCGCGCGTCTCCTTGCCCGGCGCGGTGCGCAGATGATAGCCGAGCGGTTCGCCCTCGAACCCCCAGGTCTTTTTCCAGGCGGCGGGGCCGGTGCCGACCTTTGACCGGCCGAAATCGAAGGTCGTGCAGCCGCGCTCGCGCGCCTGGCGCATCAGCAGGAAATAGAGCGCTTCGTTCGAGCGCATGGTCCGCGCGCCATCGGCCGCGCCGTGCCAATAGGGCATACAGGCGCCGCCATGATAGAGGCTGATGACCGCCGACACGGGCTGTCCATCCTTCGACACGACCGCAATGTCGGCGTCTTCGCCGAGACGATCCAGCACGCCATCGAACAGGGCGCGGGGGAAGACCGGGGTGCCCAGATGATGAACGCTATGGGCGTAGAGGCGGTAGTGGATGTCGCGCAGCCGCTTGTCGCGACCACTTTCGAAGACAAGATCGTTGGCCAGCCCTTTGCGGATTTCGGCGCGGTGGCGCTTGGGCACGGCCTTGAGTTCCGCTTCGTCATCGGCGGCGAGCGGGCGCGAGAAGCCGAGATAGGCGTCGGCTTTTGCCTGCCAGGCGAGACCGGCTGGCGCTTCGCCGCCGCGCAGTTCGAGCGTCGTGCAACCAAGCTTCTGCGCCAGCGTCCAGGCGGCGTCGGCCAGCATCTCGCCTGCCTTGCGATGGGTCGTGAGGATGCCGCCGTCGACCGCAAAGCCGCTGCCGACCAGGGCGCGGCCGAACAGCATCGAGCGGATGTAGGTGAGCGGCAGGACGCCGACGATCTGGCTGCCCAGTCGCGCGACCAGCATCCGGGCCTTCTGACCTGTGCCATGCTCAACCCCCATGATCCAGCCGGGGCGATGGAAGGGCGTCGATTGCGGATGGGCGCGCACCCATGCGTCGATTACGGCAACCTCTGTCGCATCGGCAAGGCGCGCCTCTTCGACGAGGAGGCCGACCTCGGTTATCCCTTGCATGAACATGACGTCCTAGTCCCCCCGACCCCCGCCGGTCCCATAGGCCGACATAGCATAGATTTCCCGTTTCATCCCAGGCCGCGCGCGATGAGCGGGCCGACCAGATTGGCGACCGGCAGCGGCAAACGCTTCCACAAGGCAATGCGGCGCTGATATTTCTCGCTGTGCGGGTTCACATCGCGCCGCGCGCCATCGGGTGCCCATTCATGATAGACCAGAGGACGCGGCTCGAAGCCGAAACTTTTTTTCCAGGCCGCCTGCCCGCTGCCCACTTTTGACCGGCCGAAATCGAACAGGGTCATGCCGCGTGCGCGGCCATGGCCCATCAGGCGGTAATACATGAGTTCATTGGAGCGCAGCTGCCGTGCATCGGCGAGGCCACCGCCCCAATAGGGCATGACCCGCCCGCGATGATAAAGGGTCAGCACCGCCGAGACGGCCCGGTCGCCATCGCGCACGATCAATACATCCGCATCCTCGCCGAACCGATCCAGCACGGCGCGGAACAGGCGCGCGGGGAAGACCGGGGTGCCAAGGTTGCGGACGCTGGTGGCGTAAACGCGATAATGGTCGCGCAGATGTTGGCGAGTGCGCCCGATGTCGATCGCCAAGGCGGGGTTAGCGAGCGCCTTGCGCAACTCGGCGCGATGCTTGCGCGGGATGGCCAGCAATTCCGCATCGTCATCGGCAGCGATCGGCCGGACGAAGCCGACATGCTGGTCGGCGCGCTGTTCCCATGTCGGGCCGGGGCACGGTCCGCCGCGCAGTTCGAGCGACAGACCGCCACGGTCATGGGCGAGATGCTCGGCCGCGCTGACGAGCGCTGCCGCGACGCGATCATTGTCCGCCAACAGGCCGCCATCGACAGCGAAGGCGGTCGACACGAGCGCCTGCCCGAAGAGTCGGCTACGCACATGATGCAGGGGCAACAGCCCGCTGATGCCGCCCGAATGGCCCACGGCGGCAAGGATGAGCGCGGGATTGGCAGTCCCTTTCTCCACCGCCAGCAGCCAGGCCGGGCGGTGAAAGGGCGTGCCATCTGCATGGGCCATCACATAGGCGTCCACCGCCCCTGCCTGCGCAGGATCGGACAGGTCCATCAGCGTGATGAAGGGTGTGACAGCCTGCCCCATCGTCAGGACGCCCGCGCCGCTTCGGCGTCGGCCAGCGCATCGACCCGTGTCCAGGCGAAGTCGCGCGTCAGGCGGCGCAGCTTGGCGGCCATGACCGACAGGTTGCTGTAATGGCGCAGGCGCGAGCGCAGCGGCGCGTCGGCCACGCGCGGTTGGTCCGGGTCGATTTCCCACGGGTGGAAATAGATGATCGCGGGCCGCCCGGCCTGATGATTGACCTGCCGGATCGCCCAGCGCGAAAAGCCATAGGGCAGCAGCCGGAAAAAGCCCCCGCCCCCCGCCGCCAACGTGCGATTGCCCAGTTTCGCGGTCGTCACCGGCAGTTCGACCAGATCGGACCCCGGCACGGGTTTCCAGGCGAAGCGCGGCGATTCGGGCCAGCCATAATGGTCATGCCGGATCGGCGCGACGCTGGAGGAATAGCGATAGCCTTCCTCCGCCAAAATGGGATGCGCCCAGGGCGTGCGGGTGTCGATGGAGAAACTGGGCGCGCGATAGCCGGTGACGCGCTGGCCGCTGGCATCCTCCAATATGGCGCGCGCCTTGCGCAGGTCGGCGCGGAAGGCTTCGGGGGTGAAGGTGAAGACGCGGGCATGGTCATAGCCATGGCTGGCGACTTCGTGCCCGGCTTCCGCAATGCGCCGCATCAGCGCGGGATAGCGTTCCGCTACCCAACCCAGGGTGAAGAAGGTCGCCTTGACGTCCGCCTGCGCGAACAGGTCCAACACCGCGTCGGTATTGCCTTCGACCCGATGCGTCAGTCCGTCCCAATCGGCGCGACGGATCGTGCGCTCGAAAGCACCGACCTGGAACCAGTCCTCGACATCGACCGACAGGGCGTTCTGCATCATTCTTTCAATTCCCGCGCGTCTGGCCGTCAGGCGGCGACGCTATCCTGCGTCACCCCCGCCATGCGATCTTCGCGTTCGACCCAATCGACCAGCAGCGTCAGGACGCGGCGCAGTGCGGTATCCTGTTCCTCGGCGCGAAATTCCAGCGAGGACAGCCGCTCCTCGATCAGGGTGAAGCAATCCTTGAGCGCTTCGGGATCAATCGTCTGGGCAGGAACGAACGGCACATGCGCCTGCACCGCGCGCAGCGAGGCGATTTCAGCGCGCAGCGCTTCGATCTCGCCCAGCATGTCGTGGCGCAGCGTCTCGACGGCTTCCGCGTCGATGATATCGGGCTGTTCCGCTTCGGCTTCGTGCAGGTCGGCGATCCTGGTCTCCAGTGCTTCGGCTAGTTCTTCGGCTAGTTCGGCTTCGGGCTGATCCTCATCGAGGCTGGCGGTTTCGACGGGGGCTGCGAAGGGTGGACGCTGAACCGACCAGTCGGACTGGTCATAAGGCGAGGTGAAACTGCCAAGGGTGATGTCATCCTGTGCCGGGCTATCTTCAAGGGCGACGGGTTCGTCTCCGATCGCTTCCTGTTCGATGCCCTCTTCCTCGGCCGCCTCGTCCACCATCCCAGTGTCCTGCGTGTTGGAGGCCAGGGGCCAGATCTCGTCGATCATATCCTGTTCTGCCTCGACTTCGGCCATGATCTCGTCTGCCTCTTCGACCGTTTCCGGTTCGAGCGGTGCGACATCTTCTGCCATGTCCGGTTCTGCGTCGGCTGCCGGCGCGGTGGCTGCGACGACATCTTCGACATCGTCCAGCGCGGAGGGCGTCATCGCCGTTGGCGTGACGTCGATGTCCAGACCCATGTCGGCGACGACCGCCTGCACGACATTGGCGTCGATCGCTTCCAATTGCTCGATCGCGCCCATGAGGAGAACGCGGCTGACCAGCGCGTTCAAGCGGCGCGGTACGCCGCCGGTCGCGGCATAGAGGGCGGCAAAGGCGTCGCGGCTGAAGATCGGGCGACCATCCCAGCCCGCCACGGTCAGGCGGTGAATGACATAGGGTTCGACTTCATTGGCCATCATCGGTTCGAGATGATGCGTGGCGATGACGCGCTGGCGCAACTGTTCGAGCTGCGGCGATTTGAGCAGGTCGCGAAATTCGGGCTGGCCGAGCAGGAATATCTGCAACAACGACTGGCCGCCCAATTGGAAATTGGACAGCATACGCAGTTCCTCGATCGCCGAGACGGCGAGATTCTGCGCCTCGTCCACGATCAGCAGGGTGCGCCGCCCGGCGCGCGCCTGCATGTGCAGATAGGCTTCCACCTGTTGCAGCGTCGCCGCCTTGGTCATGCCCTCCGTCGCGAGGCCGAAGCTTTGCGCGGCGAGGCGCAGCATGTCGTCGCCCTGTACCTGGGTCGAGACGATCTTGACGGCAGTGAGCCGCGAAGGGTCGATCGTCTGCATCAGATGGCCGACCAAAGTGGTCTTGCCCGCGCCGATGTCGCCGGTGATGACGATGAAGCCTTCGCCCTGCGCCAGGCCATAGCCGAGATAGGAGAGCGCCTTGCGATGGGTGGCGCTTTCGAAATAATAATGCGGGTCGGGCGTTAGCTGAAACGGGCGACCCTGCAATCCGTAGAATTGATCATACATATCTTCGTCTCCCCAGGCCGACCCGTTAGAAGCTGTAGCGCAGGCCGACCTGGCCCAACGCGCTGATGATGGTTTCGAAGTCGTCTGCCTGCACACCGTCCAGCCCGACCGAGGCCGAGGCCGACAGACGCCGGGTCAGATTCTTATAATAGCTGGTAAATGCACCGAAGTTCAGGACATCCAGTCGATCGCCGCTGGCGTCGAAATAGTTGATATAGGTGACAAGGTCGATGCTGTCGCTGTCGTTGAACATATAGCTGACCGAGCCGTTACCGTACCAGTTCTGATCGCGCGATCCGCTGATGAGCACGCTCTGACCCTGCGGCGTGATGAACTTGCGCTGCGAATAGCCAGCACCAAGGCCCCAGCCCCATGGTCCGCGCCGCAGCGCATATTGCGCCGCAACGCCACGATAGCGGAAATTGGCGTCAGTGATGCCCGACAGCGAATCGTTGAAACATTGGCCGCCGCCGGTGGTGGAGAAGGCGCAGCCGGTGAGATCGCCGGTGAAGGGATTGCGCACGACATTGAGGCTGCTGCCCGACACGGCGGCGACATCGGCCATGATCATGCGGCCGAAACTGTCGATGCCATCGAAGACCATGAGGCCGAAGCTGCTGTCCTGCCCCTGCCAGGTGAAGCTGCCCTGATAGGTCATGCCGCCATAGCGTTCGCCCACCCGTGCGGTCAGCGAGGTGCGGCGGCTGGGCCGCCACAAGACGCCGACATCCCAGATGATATCATCGAAATTATAGACCAGCGCGCGCGGCGAGCTTTTGTCAGTGACGTAGCGGCCATTGCGGATCAGTGGCACGCCCTCGTCCGTCAGTTGCGGCGAACGCTGGCTGATCTCGATCTTTTCATAGCCGATGCCGCCCAGAAGCGCGACGGTGCGCGAGACGGGCAGGGTCGCGTCCAGACGACCCCAGGCATTTTCGAACCGCTGGTCGAGCTGGCTGGCGTCTTCGCGATTATAGCCGGCGCTGGCGGTCAGGCCGACGGGCAGCACTGTGCCCGGCCCGAAACCGACCGAGCCAAGGAGGCTGTGCGTCCAGCTATCGGCGAAGGAGCCGGCGCGCCCGCCCAGGAAATCGGCATTGACGCTGTCTTCCACCCGCGCATAGCCCAGTTGATAGGAGCCGTTGACGGTGAAGTCGCCGACCTGCGTCGTGTAGGACGGGCCGATATAACCGGCATAGACCTGGCTGGTGAAGCTGTTGTCGTTGAGCGATGTCGCGCCCGACAGCCCATCAGTGCGCACCCGCGTCGCCAGACCGCCCGCATTGAGCGAAAGGCCGCGCGCCAGATTGACGCGCGCGCTGGCAATGCCGCTCAGCACGTCCTGATCGGGTGCCTGGCTGCCCCAGCCGAAGCTGTGATTATATTGGACATCGACCACTGCCTCGACCCGGCGATTCTGCACTTCGGCGGTCAGGCCAGCCGTGACATTGGTATAGGTCAGCACGTCGCCGCCGCCCTTGAGCGGGGCCATCACCACCTGGTCGATGCCGATATAGGGCGTCACGTCCATCCGGCGCTGCGCATCCTGCGCCAGCGCGGGAACGGCGGCTATGGCCAGCGCGACGAAGGACGCGCCGCTGATCCAGTAACGAGTCATGAGCGGGTTTCCCCCTTGGCATAATAGCTGCCGAAACGACGGCCGCCGCCGGTGAAGCGGACGGCGTTAAGCAGAAGCTGGACCTGCGCTCCGCCCTTGAGCAGGCCGATCGCGTCGCGCACAGCGGCTTCGCTGGTCTTGTCGGCGCGCACCACCAGCAGGGCGATGGCGACATGGCTGGCCAGCACGGCAGCGGGCGAGGCCGCGAGCAATGGCGGCGAATCGAAGATGAGGATGCGGTCGGGCCGTCCTTCCGTCAGACGCGCGAGCAATTGTTCGGTGCGTGCGGAGGAGAGAAATTCGGTGTCCGCGTTACTGCGCTGTCCGGCGGGCAGGATCGAGAGCGAGGGAATGTCCGTGCGGATCACGCAATCCTCGATCGCCACCATTGGGTCGGCGAGCGCGTCCATAAGGCCGGGGCCAGCCTCCAGCCCCAGCGCGGCGGGGATGCCGGGCTTGCCGAAATCGGCGTCGATCAGCAGGATTTCGCGGTCCTTTTCGGCCGCGAGGCTGAGCGCCAGGTTGATCGCGCAGAAGCTCTTGCCGTCGCCGCTATGGGGCGAACAGACGAGGATGCGGTTGCCGCGCTTATTATCCTGTAGCTGCGCCAGCAGGTCGCGCTTGAGCAGGCGAAATTCCTCGCTCATCGCGGTGACGGGGCCGTCGGGCTGGAGCAGGCCAGCTTCGGCGAGCGCGATGCGGTCGATCGGCTGGATGGGGCCGGTCCAGGGCAAGGCGCGGAAGCCTGTCGGCGCGGGGGCCAGCGCGGCGGGCGCGACGGCAACCGGCGCGGCGAGCGGCGGCGCATCGGCGGGCATTTCGACGGCAGGCGCGGCGCGGCCGCGCAGGGCGGCGCTGAAATCATAGATTTCGGTGGCGCGCTCGATCAGCGATCCGCCTTTGATGGGGCTATGCTGGTTCATGTTTCCTGGTTCCTTCACGCCCACATCTCAAGCCATGCCACGCTGGACAAATTCGACGACGATCAGCAGCAGGCAGACCGCCGCCAGACCGCCGCTGGCGCCCGCAAACCACTTCATCCGCTGCTTTTCGACGGCGACCTGCGTCGCGCTGACCGCCTGGCTGATTGATCCGGCGACCGGCAGGCCGATGGCGCGTTCCAGACGGGCCGCGGTGGGGAATGTCCCCTTGAGTTGGCCCATGGCGAAGGCGACGCCGACGCCAGCGCCGATGCCGACGATCAGCACGCCGAGCAGCAGCAGCGGCCGGTTGGGCGCAGTCGGCGCGGTGGGGATGCTGGGCGGGTTGATGACGCGGAACTGGACCGATCCGGTTTCCGACTTCACCTCGCCACGCAGGCGGATTTCCTCGCGATCGGCGAGCAGCTTGTCATATTGGGTCTTGAGCACTTCATAATCGCGGTCGAGCTTTTCCTGCTCCGACGCGATGCCGGGCTCATCGACTTGCTTCGCCATCATGGCGTTAAGGTCGGCCTGCAACTGCGCCTTGCGGGTGGAAAGCGCCTGCACCGTGGCGGCGCGTTCGGCCTGCATCGACTTGATCGACAGATAGGCGGGATTGGGCGTGCCACCGCCGCCGCCTGCGCTACCGCCGCCCTGACGGCGCAGGGCATCGACTTCGCGTTGTGCCGCGATCACGTCGGGATGGTCGACGGTCCAGCCGCGCGCGCGCATGCCCGCGAGGTTCGACTGAGCCTGGCTGAGCGCCGAGGGGCCGCCCGCCGCGCCGACGCCCGGCAGGCTTTGCGGGGTGCCCGCCAACTGGCCGTTCATCGCGCTCAGGGCGCTTTGTGCCTGCACCAGTTGTGAGTCGATCTGGTTGATCTCCATCCGGGCGGCGTCCATGCGCTGGCTGATGGAGCCTGCGCCGGGCAACAGCCCGACATAGCGCTGGGCAAATTCGACGCGGCGCTGGTCGGCGGCCTCCATCTGCTTGCCGCGTGCAGCAATCTGCTGGTCGAGGAAAGCGAGGCTCTGCCGGGTTTGCGTGCGATCGCCGGAGAGATTTTCTTCCTGGAAGATGTCGATCAGCTTTTGCGCCACCTGCTGCGCGATGCGCGCGTTGGCGCCGTCCGACAGGCTCGAATCGGCCGACTTGGCGCTGATGTCGATCATGCTGGGGTCGGCCTGCGCCATCACGGTGATATTTTCCCGCAGCGTCGTGATCTTGGCGGCGACGTCGCGCGGGCCGGAGACGCCCTGCGACAGATCGGTTTCGCGCACGACCTTTTCGAGATTTTCGGCGCTCGCCAGCGTGCTGCGCACGCGCTCCAGTTCCTGCTGCGACTGGACCTGGGTGATGCCGACCTTGTCCTCCAGCAGCGACTGGGTGCTGACATAGACCCGCGCCTTCGATTCATAGCTGTTGGGGATCAGCGCTACGGCCAACCAGCCGAGCATGGCCACGCCCCAGGCGACGCCCAGCGCGATCCAGCGGCGGCTCCATATGCCATGGAGCAGGACCAGCAATTCGTCGTAAAGACCGGCCATATCAGAACATGCTTTCAGGGATGATGATGACGTCGCCGGGGGCGAGCATGACGTTGGCGCGCGTGTCGCCCTTCTTGAGAAGGTCGTTCAGGCGGACCTGATATTCCTTTTGCTTGCCGCTATCCTTGTCGAAGCGGATGAGGCGCGCGCGGTTGCCCGCGGCAAATTCGGACAGGCCGCCGACCGAAATCATCGCGTCGAGCAAGGTCATGTTGGCACGGTAGGGAATCGAGGCGGGCTTGTCGGTCGCGCCGACGATCCGCACCTGTTGACTGAAGGTGCCGCTGAAATTGTTGACGATGACCGAGACGAGCGGATTTTCGATATATTTGGTCAGGGCCAGCTTGATGTCGTCGGACAACATCTTGGGCGTCTTGCCCACAGCCGGCATGTCGGTGATCAGCGGCGTGGTGATGCGTCCATCGGGCCGCACCTGGACCTTGGCCCCCAGTTCGGGATTGCGCCACACGAAGATGGTGAGGTCATCGAGCGGGCCGATGATATATTCCTCGCCCGGTCCTTCCTGCGTCGACACGAAAGATGCGGGGGGCAGTTGCGGCCCGGCAGGCACCGTGGCGCAGCCCGACAGGGCGACGGCGGGCAAGGATGCACCGATCAGGAGCCTGGAAACGGACAGGAAACGCATATTCTCACCTCTTTGTGCGGCCTTGCGCGACCGGCCGCCAAAGAGGGGTGGCAAGGCCGTTCAGCACAGGGCTTCGGACCTCTTCATGCCGTCAAAGGGTAAAGATACCGTTAGGAGTTATGTGTAGAGTAATTCAGCCAAGTAAAACTTCACGAGGACTTGGATGGCCAAGAAAAGCGGTCGGACTGGCCGATGCGCCATAGGCCCCTGCTAGGAAGATGGCAATGAGGTCGCCTTCCTGCACAGGGGGCAACGCCACCTTGTCGCCGAGCCGGTCGATCGGGGTGCAAAGACAGCCGACGACGGTCACGGGATCGGCCGCAGGGTCCGCACCGAAACGGTTGGCGATGGCGATCGGATAGTTGCGGCGGACGACGGTGCCGAAATTGCCGCTGGCGGCAAGTTGATGATGCAAGCCCCCATCGACGACGACAAAGGTTTCGCCCTGGCTGACCTTTACGTCGATTACGCGGGTCAGATAGACGCCCGCCTCCCCGACCAGCCAGCGGCCGAGTTCGATCGCGAAATGGGTGGGTTTGAGGATGTCGGGCAGCGCTTCCAGCGCGCTATCCAGCGCGACGCCGATCGGCCGGATGTCGAGCGGGACGTCGCCGGGGAAGTAAGCAAGGCCAAAGCCGCCGCCCAGATTGACCAGCGGCGGGGAGACGCCGACCGCTTCGGACAGGCGTACCGCCAGCGCGAGGGTGGCGGCCTGCGTCTCGATGATCGCCATGGCGTCGAGATTTTGCGAGCCGGCGAAAATGTGCCAGCCGCGCCAGTCGGCCCCACCGTCGATCATCGCGCGGGCGAGCGCCGCCGCGCGATCGGCATCGACGCCGAACGGCTTGGCCCCGCCGCCCATCCGCATGCCGGCCCCTTTGAGATGGAAGTCCGGGTTGACCCGCACCGCGACGCGCGGCGTCTTGCCGATGCGGTGGCCGATGGCGAGCGCGCGACGCCCCTCCCCTTCGGATTCGAGGTTGAGCGTGACGCCTGCGAAAATGGCGGCTTCCAGTTCGTCATTGCGCTTGCCCGGCCCGGCGAAGCTGATCCGCGCCGGGTCCATGCCCGCTGCCAGCGCCATGTCCAGTTCGCCGCCCGACGCGATGTCGAAGCCATCGACTTGCGCCGCCATGGCCGCGAGCAACGGCGCGTAAGGGTTGGCCTTGATCGCATAATGGAGGTGCAGGGCGGACGGCATGGCGGCCCGGAAGCGCCGGACCTGCGCCTCGACGATCGCCATGTCATAGGCGAAGAGCGGCGTGTCGCCTGCCTCGTCCACCAGACTGGCTGCGCCATAGCCGCCGATCAGCAACATGCCCTCCTCACCTGCGAACCAGGGCGGGATCGGTCCCATCGGCTTCATGCGCTATAGCCCCGCGCCAGGGCGACCCGGTCGATCTTGCCATTGGGATTGCGGGGGAAAGTTGAAAGCACGCTAATGTCCCTTGGCTGCATATAATTGGGCAGTTCGCTTTTGAGGTGGGCGGCGACCCTTTGCGCGACGGCCGGATCGTCGGCGCGTAGCAGCAGCCGGACCACCTGGCCCTGCCGGTCATCCTTCACGCCCAGCGCCACCGCTTCGGCGACACCAGCGACCGCGACGGCAGCTTCCTCGATCTCGGTCGGGCTGATGCGGTTGCCCGCCGACTTGATCATCGCGTCGTCGCGGCCGACGAAATAGAGCAGCCCTTGCGCATCGCGGCGCACCGTGTCGCCCGACCAGACCGCCATGCCGCCATAGCGGGAGGCCGCAGGTGCGGGCTTGAAGCGTTCGGCGGTGCGGGCGGCGTCGCGCCAATAGCCCTGCGCCACCAAGGGGCCGCAATGAACCAGTTCGCCTGGCTCGTCATCATCGGTGACCCTGCCATCGGGGCGCAGCACCAATATCTCGGCAAAGGGGATGGCGCGGCCCATCGAATCGGGGAGGCTGTCCACCAAGGCGGGCGGCAGATAGGTGGAGCGGAAGGCTTCGGTCAGGCCATACATGGGATAGAGGTCAGCGCGGGGGAACAGGGCGCGCAGCTTGCCCACCAAGGGCCGGGTCAGCGCGCCGCCGCTGTTGGTCAGGCGCTTGAGCTTGGCGGCGATCTCAGGCGGCCAGTCCAGTTCGGTCAGTTGAACCCAGAGCGGCGGCACCCCGGCGAGCGTCGTGATGTCGCGCCGGTTGACCAGCTTCATCACGTCGCGCGGCGTCAGATAGTCGAGCGGATAGACGCAGCCACCCGCGATCCAGGTGGAAAAGAGCTGGTTCTGGCCATAGTCGAAGCTGAACGGCAGGACGCAGGCGGTGCGGTCGTCAGCACCCATGCCCAGATAATCGGCCACCGTCACCGCACCCAGCCAGAGATTGG
Organism: Sphingobium sp. MK2; assembly: GCF_040170545.1. Lineage (NCBI taxonomy): Bacteria > Pseudomonadati > Pseudomonadota > Alphaproteobacteria > Sphingomonadales > Sphingobiaceae > Sphingobium > Sphingobium sp. MK2. The sequence continues at coordinate 88,566 of NZ_JAZDXA010000010.1, read as the reverse complement.
CGTGGCTGAGCATCACGCCCTTGGGCCGTCCGGTCGATCCGCTGGTGTAGAGGATGGCGGCCAGCGTGTCGGGCGCGGCGTCGGACGGGCCGATCGGGTCGCCGCCGCTCATGGCGCAGGCGGCGTCATCCTCCCGATGCAACGGGCAATCGGGCGGCACGTCGCCGGGCTGCAGGCTGTCGAGTCGCGCCGCCGTGCCGATCAGCATTGCGGCCCCGCTGTCGGACAGGATATGCGCGACCTGGGCATGTTTGAGCAAAGGGTTGATCGGCACATGGACAAGGCCCGCGCGTGGTGCGGCGAGCGGCATCAAGGCTGCGACCGGCCCCTTGGCGATCCAGCTCGCGACGCGCGCGCCCGGCTCCAGCCCGAACCCGGCAAGCCAGCCCGCCAGCCGTCCCAGCGTTTGCTCCAGCTCGGCGAAAGTATAGGTGCCCGATCGCCCGTCCAGCGCCGGGCGGAGCGGATCGCCGCGCAACAGGATATGATCGATCGGCAGGCTGTCCGCAGACGGGCCTGCCGGGCTTAACTCCATTTCCAGACTTTGCACCTAAGCGTTCCTCTTCTGGTTGCGGAGATAGTCGGTTGCCGACGACAAGGGAATATCACAGCCTGGCCGAAGTCGGGCACGCGCTGCAGGGCCGTGCCGATCGGATGGCCATGCCGTCCCTGTTCGACCGATTCGACTGGTATGCCCTGCTGCACCAGCATTGCTTTGCCGCTACGCCGGTCCGCGTGCTGGTGGCGGAAGAGAGGGGCGCGCAGGCGTGGATAGTCCTGATGCAACCGGAGGCGCGGCGGGTGTCGGCGCTGGCCAACTGGTATAGTTTTGCCTGGGCACCGATATTCCTCGGCGATCCCGACGAGGCGCAACAGGGTCGGTTGCTCGATGCGCTGACGCGGCATTTGCTGGCGGAGCATAGCCAAATCGACCTGTATCCGCTGGAGGATGGCGGCGCGCTGCTTGCCAGCTTGCGACGGTCGGGCTGGTTTGCGCTGTCGCGGCCGATGGGGGGACGCTATCTGCTCCGCCCGGTGGGCCGGGATTTCGCAACCTATTGGGCGGCGCGGCCGGGGCGGTTGCGGACGCTGGTGCGGCGCAAGGCGCGCAACAGTCCCTATACGCTGTCGATCAGCGAGCGGCTGACCGACGATCTGTGGCGCGACTATGTCGATGTGCATGACCGTAGCTGGAAGGCGGCGGAGCCGGGGCTGGCCTTCCTGCGCGCGCTTGCGGAACGGGAGAGCGATGCGGGGACGTTGCGGCTGGGCTTTGCGCGGCTCGACGGGCGGGCGGTGGCGACGCAGTATTGGACGGTGGAACATGGCGTCGCGCTTATTCACAAACTCTCCCATGATCGCGCCCACGATGCCGGGTCGCCCGGCACCTTGCTGAGCCACGCCATGTTTGCGCAGGCCATCGACGGTGATCGGGTCGATCTGATCGACTATGGCACCGGCGACAATGGCTATAAGGCCGACTGGATGGAGGAGCGGATCGCGCTGCACCAGATCGACGCCTTCAACCCGCGCTTTGCGTCGAGCTGGCTCCCGGCGGCGCGGACGGCCATTTCCGCGCTTGTGGGATAGGGCATGAATGACTAGGAAAGCGCCCTTATGCGGGCCAATCATCCTTCGCCGGTCGATCAGGCCGATACCATCGCCCCTCTGACGCGGACATTGCTTCGCGACGTTCTGGGCCTGTCCCAGGAGCGGGTCAATGCATTCGAGGCGGACACGCCCCTGTTCGGCGCGCTGCCGGAACTGGATTCCATGGCGGTCGCGGGGCTGCTGACCGAGATGGAGGACCGCTTCGATATCCTGATCGAGGATGATGATATCGACGGTGATACGTTCGAGACGTTCGGGTCGCTGGTGGCCTTTGCGCGGGGTAAGGTGGCCCAATAAGGTCCGTTCGGGCTGAGCGAAGTCGAAGCCCTTGCCTGAGCGGAGGCGAAGGCACCTCGCTTCGCTCGGCGGAACCCTTCGACTTCGCTCAGGGCGAACGGCGGTAAATTACGCCTCCGTCATTGCCTCGAAGTCCGCTTCGGCCAGGAATTTCTCGACATCGAGCGCGGCCATGCAGCCCATGCCGGCGGCGGTTACGGCCTGGCGGTAGATTTTGTCGGTGACGTCGCCTGCCGCGAAGACGCCGGGGATGGCGGTGTGGGTGGTGCCCTTGTCGACCAGCAGATAGCCTTCGTCCATCGGCAGCTTGCCGGTGAACAATTCGGTTGCGGGATGATGGCCGATCGCGACGAAGCCGCCGTCGGTGGGTTCATGCGACCGCTCTCCGGTGACGGTGTCGATGAGGTCGACACCGACCAGCCCTTCGGGCGTGCCGCCGCCGACGAATTTGTCGACCGCCTTGTTCCACAATATCTTGATATTGGGATGGGCGAAGAGGCGCTCCTGAAGAATCTTTTCGGCGCGCAGCGTGTCGCGGCGGTGGATCAGGGTGACGTCATGGCTGTGGTTGGTGAGGTAGAGCGCTTCTTCGACCGCGGTGTTGCCGCCGCCGATCACCACCACCTTCTTGCCGCGATAGAAAAAGCCGTCGCAGGTCGCGCAGGCGGACACGCCCTTGCCCTGCAGATGCTCCTCGCCCTCGACGCCCAGCCATTTCGCCTGCGCGCCGGTGCAGATGACGAGCGTGTCGGCGACATAGACGATGCCGCCATCGCCGGTCAGGCGGAAGGGCCGCTGCGACAGGTCGACATCGACGATCTGGTCATACATCATCTTCGCGCCGACATGCTCGGCCTGCGCCTGCATCTGTTCCATCAGCCATGGCCCCTGGATCACATCCTTGAAGCCGGGATAATTTTCGACATCGGTGGTGATGGTGAGCTGACCGCCCGGCTGCATCCCCTGCACCACGATCGGCGCGAGGCCAGCGCGCGCGCCATAGATGGCGGCGGACAGGCCGGCGGGGCCGGAACCAAGGATGAGCATGCGGGTCGAGTGGGTGGCGGTCATGAACGGGGCTTTCCGGCTGCGATTCGTAGTGGAGGAGAGATAGGCGGTGACGGCGCGCAGGCAAGCGATGGATTTGCTTGGGGCGCGGCAAGAAGGGATGTGGGCGGCGCGACACTCGCGCGACAGGGCGAAGTTCACAGTGTCGCAGGGCAGCTTTTGGGCGCGATTCGCAGAAATTGCGACGGTGAGGCGACAGGGACGCCAAGCCGACGCCACAGATGGGCAAAGGCGACGCGCCGGTTGCGTCACGCTGACGCGCCAGTGGCGCGACAGGGATTGGCTGGGGACGGATGGTGGCGGGCGGCTGATCCACTGGCGGGGTTAGATCAGGGATTTTCCTACATTGGAAGGGGTCACCAGATTACACATTGCCAGCTTATTTCCCGCATCCTTATTCCCCGCCTTCACCCGGCAACGATCCTGTCCTACATGGGCGGAATGAGCGCCCCCCTCTATAACAAAGACATATTGCGGCTCGCCGCCAGCATCCCGCACCATGCCCGCCTGCCCGAACCGCAGGCCAGCGTGGAGAAACGGTCGCCGACCTGCGGGTCGCGCGTCGTGGTCGATGTGGCGATGGCCGATGGGCGGCTGGCCGACATGGGGCTGGACGTGAAGGCCTGCGCGCTGGGGCAGGCCTCGGCGTCGCTGATGGCGGCGCAGGCGATCGGGATGAGTGCCGACGAACTGGCCGAGGCGCGCGACAAGCTGACCGCCTATCTGTCGGGCGCTAGCGAGGATCTGGATTTCTGGCCGGGCCTTGCGGTGCTGGCCCCGGCGCGCGGCTATCCGGCGCGCCATGCGTCCATTCGCCTGGGCTTTGAAGCCATTGCCGAAGCCGCACGGATGGCCGACGCCTGATGCCGACCATCCCCTCGCCGCTCAGCGCCACGGACATGCTGTTGTCGGAAGGCGTCATCCTGCTGGGCGCGGCTGTGCTGTTCGTCCTGCTGTTCCGCCGGTTCGGGCTGGGGGCGGTGCTGGGCTATCTCGTCGCGGGCGCGCTGGTCGGGCCGCAGGGGCTGGGGCTGGTCGGCGGCGGCGAATCGAAGCTGGCGATTGCCGAAATCGGTATCGTGCTGCTGCTCTTCCTCGTCGGCCTGGAACTGCATCCGGCGCGGCTGTGGCGGTTGAAGCGCGACATTTTTGCGCTGGGTCTGGCGCAGGTTGTGTTGTGTGGCTGTGCGCTGACGGCGATCATCTTCTACTTCACCGGCTTTACCTGGGGCGCGGCGATTGCGCTCGGCCTGCCGCTGGCGCTGTCGTCCACGGCACAGGTGCTGCCGGGCCTCAAATCGAGCGGCCGGATCAACTCGCCCTTTGGCGAAAAGGCCTTTTCGATCCTGCTGTTCCAGGATCTGTCGATCGTGCCGCTGATCACGATCATCGCCGCGCTGTCGCGCAATCCGGCCGATGCCGCCGGGCCGCCGGGATGGGTGCTGGCGGGCTATACGGTCGCGGCGATTGCGGGGCTGGTGCTGGCGGGGCGCTTCATCCTGCGGCCCTTGCTGGGGCTGGTCGGGCGGCTGGGCGAGCGCGAATTGTTCGTCGTGGTCGGGCTGTTCACCGTGCTGGCGGCGGCGGCGCTGATGCACAGCCTGCATCTGTCGACCGCACTGGGGGCGTTCGTGGCGGGCGTGATGCTGGCCGATTCGCCCTATCGGCATGAGATAGAGGCCGATGTCGAACCCTTCCGCTCGATCCTGCTCGGCCTCTTCTTCCTGGCGGTGGGCATGGTGCTGGACCTCAGGACGGTTGCGGCCAATCCGGTGTTCGTCATCGGCATGGCGTTGATTTTGGTCGCGACCAAGGCAGCGATCATCACCGGCCTTGCGCGATTGTTCGGCATGGATTGGCGGCCCGCGCTGGGCGCAGGGCTGCTATTGTCGCAGGGCGGCGAATTTGGCTTCGTCCTGTTTGCGCAGGCCCAAAGCGCCATGCTGATCGCGCCCGCAGCGTCGAGCCTGTTCAGCGCGATCGTCACTTTCTCGATGGCGACGACGCCGTTCCTGATGCTGTTCGCCCGCCGGTTCGAATTCGCCGCGTCGCGCGACGGGGCTGACTTGCCCGGCCCGGACGAGGCCCCGCGCGGCACCGCGATCATCGTTGGCTATGGCCGATTTGGCCAGACGGTGGCGCAGATGCTGATCGGCCATGGCTTTGCCGTCGTGTCGATCGACAAGAAACCCGCGCAGATCGAAGTGTCGCAGCGGTTCGACACGAAAGTCTATTATGGCGATGGCACGCGCATCGACCTGCTCCATCGCGCCGGGGCCGACGATGCCCGGCTGATCGCCTTCTGCATCGACGATCCCTCGCTCGACAGCCGCGCGCTCCAGCCGATCGCGGAAGCCTTTCCCCAGGCCGCGCTGATGGTGCGGGCGTTCGACCGGCGGCAACTGCTGGCGTTGCAGAATATGGACCTGGCCGGTGTGGTGCGCGAAGTCTATGAATCGGCCATCTGCATGGGGGTGCAGGCGATGCAGGCGTTGGGCGTGCCCGACGAGGAAGTCGAGGAGGTCGAGCGCCAATATCGCGCCAATGACGAACAGAGGCTGGCGTTGCAGATCGAGCATGGCGACCTGATCGCGGCGAAGGACCTGATCTACCGCCCCGGCAAGGGGATGCGGCTGCTGACGCGCGGCGATGGAGAAAAGACATGATTGCTGTGTTGGCGGCCCTGTCGGCTGCGCTTGCCATTGGCGCAGGGGCGTTCGGTGCGCATGGCGTGAGCGATCCCAAGGCGGTCGAATGGCTGCGCACCGGCGGCACTTATCAACTGATCCATGCGGTTGCGGCGATCGCGATCATGGGTGTGGCGCGCGGCGCGGCGGTGCTGCTGCTGATCGGCGCGGCGATCTTCGCGCTGTCGCTCTATGCCATGGCGCTGGGCGCGCCGCGATGGCTGGGGGCGATCACGCCGATCGGCGGCGTGCTGATGATCGGCGGCTGGCTATGGGCGGCATGGCTGTTCGGGCAGCGCTGACAGCCTGCCCTTGCCCCCGGCCCCGCCCCGGCCTAGATTGATCCGATGGCCGACCATAAACATCATCATCAAGAACCGACCGGCACCAAATTGGCCGACGCCGCGCGCCGCACGCTGGAAGCCCAGAGCGAACAGTGGACGCCGATGCGCGCCGCCATTTTCGATGCGCTGTCGGCCGAGGAAAAGCCCGCATCCGCCTATGACATTGCCGATACGGTGTCGAAGGCGCGGGGCAAGCGGGTGGCACCCAACAGCGTCTATCGCATCCTCGACCTGTTCGTGACGAACAATATCGCGATGCGGGTGGAAAGCGCCAACGCCTATATCGCCAACGCCCATCCGGGTTGTCATCACGACTGCATCTTCCTGGTATGCCGCACCTGCAAGCAGGCGACCCATCTGGATGACGACAAGGTGACCAACCAGGTCCGTGCCGTCGCCGAGCAGGAAGGCTTCAAGCCCGAACGGCCGGTCATCGAAATATTGGGCACCTGCGCGAAATGCGCGGCGTGACCACGGCACCGCGCCATTCGCCCACCCGCTCCAGCGCCTATATGAGTCTATTTCTTTCATGAATGATCGCCCGCAAACGCCTCTGCTCGACCAGGTTATCTGGCCGTCCGATCTGCGCACGCTCAAGCCCGGCCAGTTGCGCCAACTGGCCGACGAGTTGCGGCAGGAGGTGATTTCCGCCGTGGGCGTGACGGGCGGGCATCTGGGGTCGGGGCTGGGCGTCGTGGAACTGACCACCGCCATTCACTATGTGTTCGACACGCCGCGCGACAAGCTGGTGTGGGACGTCGGCCATCAATGCTATCCGCACAAGATCCTGACCGGGCGGCGCGACCGCATCCGCACGCTGCGCCAGGGTGGCGGGCTGTCGGGCTTCACCAAGCGGGCCGAATCCGACTATGATCCGTTCGGCGCGGCGCATAGCTCGACCTCGATCAGCGCGGCGCTGGGCTTTGCCATCGCCAACCAGATGCAGGACCGGCCGGGCAAGGGTATCGCCGTCATCGGCGACGGCGCGATGTCGGCGGGCATGGCCTATGAGGCGATGAACAATGCGCAGGCGGCGGGCAATCGGCTGGTCGTTATCCTCAACGACAATGACATGTCGATCGCGCCGCCGGTGGGTGGGCTGTCCGCCTATCTCGCGCGGCTGGTGACGAGCCGGGAGTTTCTGGGCTTGCGCGATCTTGCCAAGAAGCTGGCGCGCAAGCTGCCCCGGCCGCTGCACAATGCGGCGCGCAAGACCGACGAGTTTGCGCGTGGCATGGCGATGGGCGGCACGCTGTTCGAGGAATTGGGCTTCTATTATGTCGGGCCGGTCGATGGCCATAATCTCGACCAGCTAATCCCGGTGCTGGAAAATGTGCGCGACGCGGCCGAGGGGCCGTGCCTGGTCCATGTCGTGACGAAGAAGGGCAAGGGCTATGCCCCGGCCGAAGCCGCCGACGACAAATATCATGGCGTGCAGAAATTCGACGTGGTGACGGGGACGCAGGCGAAGGCTCCGCCCGGCCCGCCGAGCTACACCAATGTCTTTGCCCAGGCGCTGATCGCCGAGGCGCAGCGCGATCCGAAGCTGTGCGCGATCACCGCGGCCATGCCGTCGGGCACGGGCCTCGACAAATTCGCCCTCGCCTTCCCCGATCGCATCTTCGACGTGGGTATTGCCGAGCAGCATGCCGTGACCTTCGCGGCGGGGCTGGCGGCGGAGGGGATGCGGCCCTTCTGCGCCATTTATTCGACCTTCCTGCAGCGCGCCTATGATCAGGTGGTGCATGATGTGGCGATCCAGAACCTGCCGGTGCGCTTTGCGATCGACCGGGCCGGGCTGGTCGGTGCGGATGGATCGACCCATGCGGGCAGTTTCGATGTCACTTACCTCGCCACCCTGCCCAATATGGTGGTGATGGCGGCGGCGGACGAGGCGGAACTGGTGCATATGACGCATACCGCCGCGATGCATGATAGCGGCCCGATCGCGCTGCGCTATCCGCGCGGCAACGGGACCGGGGTGGCGATGCCGCAGGTTCCCGAACGGCTGGAAATCGGCAAGGGCCGGATCATGCGCGAAGGGCGACAGGTCGCGATCCTCTCGCTCGGCACGCGGTTGGAAGAAGCGCTCAAGGCCGCCGAGGTGCTGGAGGCCAAGGGGCTGTCCACCACGGTTGCCGACCTGCGCTTTGCCAAGCCGCTTGATGAAGCGATGATCCGCCGGTTGCTGGCGACGCATGAGGTTGCCGTGACGATCGAGGAAGGCGCGATCGGCGGGCTTGGCGCGCATGTGCTGACGCTGGCGAGCGACCTGGGGCTGACCGATGCGGGGCTGAAGATCCGCACCTTGCGGCTGCCGGACATTTTCCAGGATCAGGACAAGCCGGAAAAACAATATGCCGACGCGCGTCTGGACGCCGATGCGATCATCGACACGGTGTTGACGGCGCTGCGGCATAATAGCGCGGGGATTGGAACGGAAGCGCGGGCTTGAAAAGAAAAATAGCCAAACCCCAAATTATTCGAGACCATATGGGACGTGGTTGGCCATATCAATATGGAAGCGTCTTAACGGCGCAAGGCACGGTAGCGGATGCAATCCGACTCGGAAAAGCTTTATGCATAGATTGTGTAATTTGTGGCCGTAGGCGCTTCGACCTTAACGGCGCTGTGAAACGGAATGCTATAAAAGTCGGAGCTACGCGCGATAGAATTCGCGAAACATTCCACTGCACACGTAATAATCCGGCGTGCAAAATTAAGCGGGTGGCATTCGTTACCTATAATCGCGACGCGGAGTGGACAAGCTCGGAATAGTAAGAATTCCTCGTGAATCGGCTCTGAGTCCGTCAAAGCTCCGCCCTTCTTTTAAAGAAGAAGGTTGGGGCTTCAACAAACTCAGTCAAAACTCACTTTACAGCATTATTGCGGCGTTACCGCTCTGGCGTCCTGGCCGTCGCCTTCGGGGGCGGCGATGATATCGCGGGTGGTGGCACCCTTGTCCACGACTTCGGTGGCGGGGTCGCCCGCCGATGAGCGGATGCCCGCTGCCGCATTGGCGCGGCCGGCGGCGTCGAGCGTCGCGGTTTCGGTGGCGCTGCGCTGCGCGGGGCCGCCGAACATGGCGTCCATTGCGGCCTTGCCCGAATCGACCGAGGCGGCCGACGGGGAGCCAGGCGCGGGCGGGACGAGCGCGAAATCAGGCGGGACGACCAAAGGCGCCTGGCGCGACACGGCGAATTCGTCAGGCCGCTGACGGTTGAACAGGCCGCCACCGCCGCCACAGGCCGACAGGGTGGTGAGCAGGCCAGCGGCAAGGATCAGTTTACGCATTACTTCAAAGTCTCCGTATTTGCGCTCTTGTCGCGCAGCAGCAACGCGCGCGCAAGCAGGATCAGCACGCCGATGGTGATAGCCGCGTCGGCCAGGTTGAAAATCAGGAAGGGCCGCCATTCGCCAAAGTGCAGGTCGGCATAATCAATGACATAGCCGAGCCGCATCCGGTCGACGATGTTGCCGATCGCGCCGCCCAGGACGAGGCCGAGCGCGGCGACATCCTGCCGCGCCTTTTCCCGCCACATCCACACGGCCACGAACCCGGCGATCAGGATGGTCATGCCAACAAGCGCCCAGCGCATCAGGTCGGTATCGGCGTGGAAGAAGCCCATCGAAACGCCGCGATTTTCCAGCCAGCGCAGGCGGAAGATCGGCAGGATTTCGATGCCGATATCCGCCCGGCTTTTCAGCGCCAGCGGATAGGTGACGGTATATTTGATGAGCTGGTCGAGCGCGAGCGTCACGATCGCGACGGTCAGGCCCAGCGGGCGGTGGTTGATGCTCATGCGTGCAACACCGCGTCGCAGCGGTTGCAGAGCGTGCCGTCGGTGGTGACTTCGGGCAGTTTGCGCCAGCAGCGGCCGCATTTATGCCAAGTGCTGGGCTGAACGGTGATGCCATCCCCCTGCCCCATGGTCACGCGCGCGACGATCGCCACTTCGGCGAAATCGACATCGCCCACCGCGAGCAGTTCGCCCATGGTGACGTCGGCGTCGAGGCTGGAGCGGACGATCTTTTCGCGGCGCAGCGGCTCGATCGCTTCGTTCACCTGCTCGCGCTGGGTGCGCAATTCGCGCCATTTATCGTCCAGATCGCGGTCGAGCCAGTGATGATCGATCTCCGGCCATTCGAGAAAATGGACGCTATCTTCGTTGCTTGGGAAGCGGCTTTGCCACACTTCCTCGGCGGTGAAGGGGATGATCGGCGCGGCGTAGCGGACGAGCGCGTGAAACAGCGTGTCGAGCAGGGTGCGATAGGCGCGCCGCTTGGGGTCCGTCGGCGCATCGCAATAGAGGCAGTCCTTGCGGATGTCGAAGAAGAAGGCCGACAGGTCGCTGTTGGCGAAGTCGAACAAGGCACGGGTGTAGCGGCTGAATTCGAGCCAATTGTCGCTGTCCGCCGCCTTGTCCACGACCGACTTCAATTCCGCATCCAGCGCCGCCAGCCGGTGGAGCATATAGCGTTCCAGCTCCGGCATTTCGGCGTAGGAAACGGCTTCGCTCACTTCATCATAATCGGCAAGAGCGCCGAGCATGTAACGGAAAGTGTTGCGCAATTTGCGATAGGCGTCGGACGAACCGGCCAGCACTTCCTTGCCGATGCGGACATCGTCGAAATAGTCGGTGCTGGCGACCCAGACGCGCAAGATGTCGGCACCGCTCTCTTCCATCACCTTGAGCGGATCGACGCCATTGCCCTTGGCCTTGGACATTTTCGTGCCGTCTGCGGCGAGCGCGAAGCCGTGGGTCAGCACGGCGTCATAGGGCGCGCGGCCGCGCGTGCCGCTCGATTCGAGCAACGAGGATTGGAACCAGCCGCGATGCTGATCGGACCCTTCGACATAGAGGTCGGCGCGCGTGCCTTCGCCATAGCGGGCCTCCACGACGAAACTATGGGTCGAACCGCTGTCGAACCAGACGTCGAGAATGTCGGTCACGACTTCATAGTCTGCCAGGTCATAATCGGGGCCGAGCAGCGCCTGATGATCGGCACCGAACCAGGCGTCGGCACCGGCCGCCTTGAAGGCGTCGATGATGCGGGCATTGACTGCCGGATCAACGAGATACTGGCCGCTCTTGCGATGGACATAGAGGGCGATGGGGACCCCCCAGGCGCGCTGGCGGCTGATCACCCAGTCGGGGCGATCGCTGACCATCGCATTGATGCGGTTGCGCGCGCGTTCCGGCACCCAGCGGGTGTTCTGGATCGCGTCGAGGGCGACACCGCGCAGGGTCGGGCCGTTGCCCTTAAAGCCCTCCCCCTCAAGGGGGAGGGTTGGGTGGGGGTGTGCCACATCGATAGCTGGACGCTCGGCTTCGCCTCGCTCCCCCTCTCCCCAGCCCTCTCCCCGCCGGGGAGAGGGAGCAGAAGGCCGATCCATCGGGATGAACCATTGTGGGGTGCAGCGGTAGATGATCCGCGCCTTCGACCGCCAGCTATGGGGGTAGCTGTGGCGGAAGTCGCTGGCGGAGAGCAAGGCACCAGCGGCGCGCAGGTCGGTGCAAATGTCACCTTCGGGACCATTAAACTTGGTATTGATGACGCTTCCCTTGCCGGGGAGCCATTCCCAATCGTCGCGATAGAAGCCTGCGTCATTGACCGCGAAGACCGGGTCGATGCCTAGCTTCTTGCAGGCGATGAAATCCTCCTCGCCATGGTCGGGGGACATATGGACAAGGCCGGTGCCCGCGTCGGTGGTGACGTGGTCGGCGGGGAGGAAAGGACGGGGGCGATCGAAGAAGCCGAGTTGCGCTTTGTCGTCGTTCCGGACTTGATCCGGGGTGCCGCTGCCTTCGCCGCGCTCGAAAGAAGAAGCGGGATCCCGGCTTTCGCCGGGATGACGGAGGGATTTGGCCATGGGGTGGCGCGCAATGGCTCCGGCGAGTTGGGTGCCTTTGATGACAATGGGTTCTCCATCATCATTCGTCACCTGCCAAAGCGGCAGGCCCGTGCGCGCTTCGAAAGCAGAATATAGCGATGCCGCGATTAGAATTTTCAGGCCGTGCTCTAAATCAGCAACCGGCTGTCCCGGTTGAATTTCTGTTTCTTGCGCCAGAACGATCTCAGCCAGAAAATACTCAATCTCTTCCCCATAAGCGATCGCCTGATTAACCGGGATCGTCCAGGGCGTCGTCGTCCAGATCACCGCATAAGCGCCGACCAATTCAGGCGCGTTCGGCGCTTCCACGATCTCGAACGCGACGTCGATCTGGGTGCTTGTCACATCCTCATATTCCACCTCCGCTTCGGCCAGCGCGGTCTTCTCTACGGGCGACCACATCACCGGCTTGGCACCGCGATAGAGCTGGCCGCTTTCGGCGAACTTCAACAACTCACCGACGATGGTCGCTTCGGCGTCGAACTTCATGGTCAGGTAGGGATCGGCCCAGTCGCCCATGACGCCGAGGCGCTTGAACTGTTCCTTTTGCACGCCGACCCAGCGGTCGGCATAGGCGCGGCATTGGGCGCGGAACTCCTGCGCGGGCACCTCGTCCTTGTTCAGCTTCTTCTTGCGATATTCTTCCTCGATCTTCCATTCGATCGGCAGGCCGTGGCAGTCCCAGCCGGGCACATAGGGCGCATCCTTGCCGAGCAGCGACTGGCTGCGGACGATGATGTCCTTCAACACCTTGTTCATCGCATGGCCCATATGGATGTCGCCATTGGCGTAGGGCGGGCCATCATGCAGGATGAAGCGTTCGCGCCCGGCGCGCTTTTCGCGCAGCTTGCCATAGAGGTCCATCGCCTCCCATTGCGCGGCGATCGCCGGTTCCTTTTGCGCGAGGCCCGCCTTCATCGGGAAGTCGGTCTGCGGCAGGAATACGGTGGACTTATAGTCGGGTGCGTCGGTCATAATGGGTCCGGCAATGAAATTACTCCGTTCGTCCTGAGTAGCCATTGAGCGAAGTCGAAATGGCGTATCGAAGGATTGATGCTTCGATACGGGCCTTCGACAAGCTCAGTCCCTACTCAGCACGAACGGCTGAAGTGAGCGCCGCATTAGGCGACGTGGGGCGTTCCCGCAAGGTTTTGGCCCGCAAGGATTTGCCGTGCATCGGCGCAGTCCTGGGCAATGCCGTTCATCAGGGCGTCCAGCCCGTCATAGGCGCGTTCGGCATGAAGATAGGCGATCAGTTGCACCGCGATCCGCTGGTCATAGAGATTTTCGGCGAAATCGAAGAAATGCGGTTCCAGCAGCAATTTGGGCGGGTCGAACATGGGCCGGATGCCCAGATTCGCCGCGCCGTCCAAAATCCGACCGTCCGGCAGCAGCCCGCGCACCGCGTAGATGCCATAGGCGGGGCGCAGATAGCAGCCCATATCGACATTGGCCGTGGGAAAACCGATGGTGCGGCCGAGCTTGTCGCCATGCTGCACCACGCCTTCGATCGTGAAGGGCCGGGTCAGCAGCCGGGTGGCAGTGGTGCAATCGCCCGCCTGCAACGCGGCGCGGATACGGCTGGAGGAGATGACGGTGCCATCGGCATCGGCGACCGGGGCCACCGCCTGCGCCCATATGCCGTGCGTCGCGGCAAGTTCAGCCAGCGTCGCCACCGATCCGGCGCGGCCACGGCCGAAGGTGAAATCCTGACCCGTGACGACACCCGCCACACCCATATCCTGGACAAGCAGCCGGACGAAGGCCTGCGGGTCGAGCGCGGCGAGTTCGGGTGTGAAGGCGAAGACCAGCATCGCGTCGGCCCCGGCGGCGGCAAACAAGACCTGCCGCTGATCGAGCGTGGTCAGGCGGAAATGCGGGGTGTCGGGCCGGAACAGGCGCATGGGATGCGGATCGAAGGTGGCGACGATGACGGGCCGCCCCTCCGCCCGCGCGCGCGCGACGGCGTGGCCGACCACGGCCTGATGCCCGGCATGAAATCCATCGAAATTGCCCAGCGCCATGACGGCCCCGCGCAGATGCGCCGGAACCGGGGCGCTGCTTGTCAGCCGCTCCATGGCGCGGCCTATAGGGGGGTGGGATGAGCGTGGCAATTGGCGATCCACTGGCGCTCCGTTCGCCCTGTACTGAGTGGAGGGTCTTGGACCTCGCTGCGCTCGGTCGAGGGCTTCGACAAGCTCAGCCCGAACGGATTTTTAGGAGCAGCTATTTTTCACCAACGTCACGAAACTATGCGCGGGGCGGCCATCGAGCGCCGGATGATGGTCGCGGGCGACTTCGGCCCAGTCGGCCGGGTCGGGATAGGCGATGCTGGCGTCGCCTTCGGCGTCGAAATGCACCTCGGTCAATTCGATCCGGTGCGCCAGCGGCAGGAACAGGCGATAGATTTCCGCGCCGCCGATGACCATGACGCTGGGCGCATCGGCCAGCGCGAGCGCGCCGTCCACATCATGCGCCACGTCGGCCCCTGCCCCGGTCCAGGCCCGGTCGCGGGTCAGGACGATGTGGCGGCGGCCCGGCAGCAGGCCAGGCAGGCTGTCGAACGTCTTGCGGCCCATGATCATCGGATGGCCGAGCGTCAGCGCCTTGAAGCGCTTGAGGTCGGCGGGCAGTCGCCAGGGCAGGTCGCCATCCCGGCCGATCACGCCATTGTCGGCGCGGGCGAGGATGAGCGTGATGTCGGTCACAGCGTCAGCCGCGTCACATGGCCCATCTTGCGGCCCGGCCGGGCTTCATCCTTGCCATAGAGGTGCAGATGGTTGGCCGGGTCGGACAGGATCGCCGCCCATTCATGCGCAGCGTCACCGATCAGGTTGCGCATCTCCACGCGGCGGGCGGCGAGCGCGGTGTCGCCCAGCGGCAGGCCGCAAATCGCGCGGACATGATTTTCGAACTGGCTGGTCAGCGCGCCCTCGATCGTGCCGTGGCCGCTATTATGGACGCGCGGGGCCATTTCGTTGAAGACCGGGCCGTCGGCGCTGGCGAAAAATTCGCAGGTCAGCACGCCGACATAGTCGAGCGCGTCGGCGATCTGGCGCGCCAGGGCGCGGGCGGCGGGCACCTGCCCTTCGATCAGCGGCCCCGCGGGCGCGATCGACGTGTCGAGAATGCCGTCGACATGGACATTGGCCGAACTGTCCCAGAAGCGCACTTCGCCATCGACGCCGCGCACAAGGATGACCGAAAATTCCTCCGCAAAGGTCACGAAGCCTTCGAGGATCGCGCTCTGGCGACCGATGGCGTTCCAGGCACCGACGGCGTCACCCGGTTCGTTCAGGCGCGCCTGCCCCTTGCCGTCATAGCCCATCCGGTTGGTCTTGAGGATCGCGCGGCTGCCGATCGTCGCGACCGCCGCTTCCAGATCGTCCAGGCTGTCGACCGGGGCGAAAGGCGCGGTCAGCCCGCCCAGATCGCAGACGAAGCGCTTTTCGGCGAGCCGGTCCTGCGCCACGCGCAGCGCCTGCGCGCCGGGGCGCACAAGGCCGTGGCCGGCGAGCGTTTCGACCGCCGAGGGGGCGATATTCTCGAATTCATAAGTGACGACATCGACGCCATCGGCAAAGGCCGCGAGCGCGTGGGGATCGTCATATTCGCCCCGCGTCCAGCGCGGCGACACGTCGGCGGCGGGGCCGCTTTCTTCCGGCGCGAAGATATGGGTGCGATAGCCAAGCTGCGCGGCCGCGATGGCGATCATCCGGCCAAGCTGGCCGCCGCCGAGGATGCCGATGGTCGAACCGGGCGCGATGGTCGTCATGGGCGCGATCAGTCCTCGACCGTTTCGGCGACCGCATCGGTCTGCTTGGTGCGCCAGGCGTCGAGCCGGTCGGCGACCGCCGGATCGTTGGTGGCGAGGATGGCGGCGGCGAGCAGCCCGGCATTGATCGCGCCGGGCTTGCCGATCGCCAGCGTCGCAACGGGGATGCCGCCCGGCATCTGGACGATGGAGAGCAGCGAATCCATGCCCTTCAAGGCCTTCGATTCGACCGGCACGCCCAGCACCGGCAGCCGCGTCATCGACGCGCACATGCCCGGCAGATGCGCCGCGCCGCCTGCGCCCGCGATGATGACTTTCAGGCCGCGTTCCACGGCGCCGGTGGCATAATCATAAAGGCGCTGGGGGGTGCGGTGCGCCGACACCACCTTGCATTCATGGGCGACGCCAAGCGCGGCGAGCGTGTCGGCGGCGTGGCGCATCGTGTCCCAGTCGGACCGCGAGCCCATGATGATGCCGACCTCGATTGCCCCGCTCATGCCCGTGCATTCCCCTCATGGCGCGGCCGTTACGGTGCCGCCCGGAAAGCAAAGCCCCTTAGCGGGCGGGCCGCCGGGGAGCAATGCTAATCCTCCCCGCTTGCGGGGAGGTGGCGCGCGTAGTGCGACGGAGGGGGCTGGCGGCTAAGCGCAAACGGATGCGCGAGGGGCCAGCCCCCTCCACCACGCGCTCCGCGCGCGGCCCCCTCCCCGTGCCGGGGAGGATTACCGTTCTGAGAGATAATAGCGGTCGATGGCGCTTAGGTCGTCGGCCAGTTCGTAGACGATGGGTTGGCCGGTGGGGATTTCCAGATGGGTGATCTCATCATCAGGAATGTTAGAGAGATGCTTGACCAATGCCCTTAGCGAATTGCCGTGGGCGGAGATCAACACGCGCTTGCCGGCCTTGAGGTCGGGTGCGATCGTCGTTTCCCAATAGGGCAGGACGCGGGCGATCGTGTCCTTGAGGCTTTCGGTCGCGGGGATCGCGATGCCCGCATAGCGGCGGTCCTGGCTGAGGTCGAATTCGCTGCCTGCTTCCAGCGCTGGCGGCGGAATGTCGAAGCTGCGGCGCCAGATCTTGACCTGATCGTCGCCATGCTTGGCCGCCGTCTCCGCCTTATTGAGGCCAGTGAGACCGCCATAATGGCGCTCATTCAGACGCCAGTCCTTTTCGACCGGCAGCCACAGCCGCCCCATTTCCTCCAGCGCGAGGTTGAGCGTCTTGATCGCGCGGGTCTGGAGCGAGGTGTAGCATTGGTCGAAGTCCAGCCCCTTCTCCTTCATCAACTGACCCGCGGCGCGCGCTTCGCCCACGCCCTTTTCAGTCACATCGACGTCCCACCAGCCGGTGAAGCGGTTTTCCAGATTCCACGACGACTGGCCGTGGCGGATGAGGACGAGAGTAGGCATAGGGCGCGTCTCCTGCACGATAGCGGCGAATGATGGCTGCATCCCATAGCGGCCAAAATCAGGGGCGCAAGGTTGCAGCCGCTCGCATCGCGCCCACATTGCAGTCGATCGGGCGATGGGGTAGCCATGGCGCACAGGGCAGAAGGAACCGGCATTTGGCATTTGTGAAGGGCGCGTGGCGCATCCTGGTAGCGATCAAGGACGGGCTGGTCCTGCTGTTCCTGCTGCTGTTTTTCGGCGCGCTCTATGCCGCCCTCTCCTTCTCGCCCAAGCCCGCCGCCAGCGTGAGCGCCGGCGCGCTGCTGCTCGACCTGGACGGCACGATCGTCGAGCAACCCGCCGAGGCCGATCCCTTCTCACTGCTGTCCGGCTCCGGCCCGCGCATGAAGGAATATCGCCTGTCCGACATCGTCGCCGCGCTCGAAGCGGCCAGGACGGATGCCAAGGTCAAGGCGGTGGTGCTGGATCTCGACGGTTTCATGGGCGGGGGTCAGGTCGCCATCGCCCGCGTCGGCGAAGCGCTGGATGCCTTACGCGCCGCCAAGAAGCCGGTGCTGGCCTATGCCACCCTCTATACCGACGACAGCTATCAGCTTGCCGCCCATGCGAGCGAAGCGTGGAGCGATCCGCTGGGCGGCGTCGCGATCATGGGCCGGGGCGGGTCCGGCCTCTATTATAAGGGGCTGATCGACAAGCTGGGCGTCAACACCCATGTCTATCGCGTCGGCACCTATAAGAGCTTTGTCGAACCCTATATCCGCGCCGACCAGTCGCCCGAAGCCAAGCAGGCCAGCCAGGCGTTGGCCGATGTCCTCTGGCGCAACTGGCAGGATGATGTCGCCAAGGCGCGGCCCAAGGCGAAGATCGCGGCCTATGCCGCCGATCCGGTTGCCGCGGCCCGCGCCGCAGGGGGCAATATGGCGAGCGCCGCTTTGTCCGCTGGGCTGGTCGATAAGCTGGGCGACGCGACCGCTTTTGGTGCGCGCGTGGCGGAGATTGCGGGCGAGCCATCCGACGCCAAGGCCGGTGCCTTCGCGAAGATCGACCTGGCCGCTTATGTGAAGGCGCGCAAGCCCGCCAATGACGGGCAGATCGGCGTGCTGACAATCGCGGGTGAGATCGTTGATGGCGAGGCAGGGCCTGGCACAGCGGCGGGGGACACCATCTCCGATTTGCTGCTGACGGCGCTTCAAGAGAAGGATTTGAAGGCCCTGGTCGTGCGGGTCGATTCGCCGGGCGGATCGGTCATGGCATCAGAGAAGATCCGCAGCGCCATCATGACCGCCAAGGCGGACGGGCTGCCGGTGGTCGTGTCGATGGGCAATGTCGCGGCCAGCGGCGGCTATTGGGTGTCGACGCCGGCCGACATGATCTTTGCCGAACCGGACACCATCACCGGCTCCATCGGCGTGTTCGGCATTTTGCCGAGCTTTGAAGGGACGCTGGCCAAGATGGGGGTCACGACCGATGGCGTGGCCACCACGCCGCTGTCGGGGCAGCCGGACCTCGCCGGCGGCACATCGCCGCAGTTCGACGCGATCATGCAGATGGGGGTCGAGGATATTTATCGCCGCTTCGTCGGCCTGGTCGCGCAATCGCGCCGCACGACGCCGGAGCAGATTGACGCCATCGCGCAGGGTCGCGTCTGGGATGGCGGCACCGCGCGCCAGAACGGGCTGGTCGATCGCTTCGGCGGGCTGGAGGACGCGATCGCCGAAGCCGCGCGCCGGGCGAAGATCGACCCCAAGAGTGCGCGGGCTTATCGTATCGAAAAAACGCCGGACAAATGGACCGAATGGATCGAGGCCATGGCGGAGCGCAATTCCGACGACGCCAACGCGCCGCGCGATATGCTGGCGCGGCAGGCGATGGTCCAGCGTGGCTGGGCGATGCAGGCGGTCGCGGATATGCGGGCGCTGGTCATGGGCGCAGGCGTGCGGGCGGACTGCCTGGAATGCCGCGGCTATGGCGCGCCGAAGCCGCGCAATGCGGCGGAGGAGCGCGGGGTGATGGCGATGTTGGCGGGGTTGTGGCGCTGAATATCCATCCAGGCTGACGGGCAAGGTGCCACCTTGTTTCGCGCGCCTGGAAACGGGATTATCGGTTGTTCAGGCGGATCGTATCTTGGCCTGTTCAGCCGTGATCCAATCGAGCGCGGCGGCTTCGTCGGTAAAGACCGCCCGCCTATGCATGGATGTCGATATCCGTTTGGCCTGGATATTTTGAAGCGCGGATGACGACATGATGACGGCGTTCGGATTCGCCGCGTCATGTTCCTCAACCATCCGGCTCAAGGCGTCGGCAACATCCTTTGGCTGCACAGCATGTTCCCGCAAATCGACTATGAACCCGATATCAGGGGCCAAAACGCCATCTTTCGATATCGGCATCAAGGTTGCATCAATCGCCGCGCGATATGCGTCCAATGTTGCCAAATCCCACATGCCAAATAGCGTCAGGCGCAACAATCGACGCGCGCTATCGTAAACAATATCGTAACCAGATTGAGCCTCCGCCATAGATACCCGCTCCTTTAACGCAGTTCCGGTTCACCACCCGATCAGGTTTAGCAAATCCATGCGTAAAAGTAACTGCCGTTCCATCAGATCACAGGCGCAGCGAAATAATAATAAGGATACAAATATTTACGCGCCATTGTCCCGATATACCGGCAATCCCAGCCCGCGCCGGATCGCGATGGCGCGTAGCGCGAACCCGATCAGCGCTGCGATCAGGCCGGCGACGGGCACGTCCAGACCGATGGCGCGTAGTAACACGAACAGGCCGGACGCGACGGCGGCTGCGGTGACGTAGAGTTCGGGGCGCAGGAGGATGGACGGTTCGCCCGCCAGCAGATCGCGCATGATGCCGCCGACGCAGCCGGTGACGACGCCCATCATTCCGGCGACGAAGGGGGGCACGCCAAAGCTCATCGCCTTGGCCGCGCCGAACACGGCGAAGGCGGCCAACCCGATCGCGTCGAGCCAGTCGAGCGCGCGTTCGCTCCAGAATTTGCGCGGCGTGAACCAGACCATCAGCGCCGCAACCATGCAGGCGATGGCGGGTATGGGATCAGCGACCCAAAAGACCGGCGCGTCGATCAGCAGATCGCGCACCGTGCCGCCGCCAACGCCCGTGACCAACGCGAAGAAGGCGAAGGTCACCAGCGTCTGCTGCAACCGCGCCGCGGCCAGCGCGCCGGATGCAGCGAAGACGAAGGTGCCGACGATGCTCAAGGTTTCGAGCACCGGACCGATGGTGGTGGCGAGCGAGGCGACGGGGGGAAGCATGGCGCGATCTAACGCTGCTCACCCGCTTGTGTCGAGCGAACCTCATCATATTTCCGTCATTCCCGCGAAGGCGGGAACCCATCTCCTACGCTATCGTCAGGCGCGAGGTTGGGAGATGGGTCCCCGCCTGCGCGGGGATGACGAGGTTCGGTTTCGAGAAACTATTTCCGCCCTTTTTCGGTCGCGAGGCGGCTCATCAGGATGGCGGCGCGCTTGGCCTGGCGTTTCATGCTCGACAGGTCGGCCTGTTCCGCCGGGCTGTGGTCGCCGGTCGATGTGACGCCGAGGCCGATCAGCCCGTCCACATCCTGCGAGACGAAGCTGATATCGCCCGCGCCACGTTTGAGCGGATCGAGTTCGGGCATCGTTGCAAGGCCGAGGTCGGCGTTGACGCCGTTGAGCTTGGCCAGCAGCGCGCGGTTGCCCGCAGTCGGGGCCATGGAGGGATAGCCCATGTCGAAAGCGATGCTGGCCGAGGTGCCGGGCAGATGCCCTGCCCCGACGATGGCCTGCATTTTATCTCGCACGCGGGCGGTCTGCTCTTCGCTGAGCGTTCGGAAATCGCCCTTGGCCACGGCGATGGGCGGGATGATGTTGGTCTTGCCCGTCACCGCGATCCGCACGCCATCCTTGTCCACGTCCGCGCTTTGCCCGCCGCCGATCAGGCCGACGTTGAAGGTCAGATTGGGTTCGGGCAATTCCTTGCGGAAGGCGACGATGATCCGCGCCAGTTCATAGACCGCGCCATCGCCCGCACTGGCGGAAAAGATGCCCGAACTATGGCCCGACTTGCCGGTCGCAGTCAGCGTCCAGCTATTGGAGGATCGCCGGGCGATCGACCCCATATCCCTGCCGTCCTCAACGGACAGCCCCTCGAAATCGAGCGCAACGTCGGCGCGCTTGCCCGCCTGGATCAGGTCGGCGCGGGCGACGCTGATGGGTTCACCCGAATCCTCCTCGTCGCCGGTCAGCACGACTTCGATATTGGCATTTTTGAGCGTGCCCGCCGCCTGCATCGCCTTCAACGCCAGCAGCATCGTGACGACGCCGCCCTTGTCATCCGCGACGCCCGGTCCCTTGGCCAGATCGCCCGTGCGTTCAAATGTCTGGAAGGGCGAATCGGGTTCGAACACCGTGTCGAGATGGCCGATGAGCAGCATCTTGGTGGTCCCGGCCCGGCCTTTATGCACCGCGATCAGATGCCCGGCGCGTTTGGCGGCGTCCATCGGTTGCCATGTCACGGTAAAGCCCAGCGCCTCGAACTCAGGCCGCAGCATGTCGGCCACCGCCTTCACGCCCGCGAAATTCATGGAGCCGCTATTCTGGTTCACCAGGGTTTCGAGCAGGCCGATCGCGGGTTCATAGCCCGCCTCGACGCTTTGGGTCATTCTGCGTTCGGCGGGCGACAGCGCCGCCATGGCGGGCGTGCCCGCCAGCAGCAGCGCGCCCGCGATCAGGCCTGCCCGCATCACTTGGCGAGTTCCGCTTCGATCGCCGCGACCAATGCCGCATCGTCGGGCGCGGTGGTCGGCGCAAAGCGGGCGGCGACGCTGCCGTCCTTGGCGATCAGAAATTTCTCGAAATTCCACAGGACTTCGGGCACCGGATTGGGGGTCATGCCGTAACCTTTGAGCTTCTCCCGGAAAGCGTCGCCCTCCCCTTGTGCTTCCGGCACCGCGCTGGTCAGGGCGGCGTAAAGCGGATGCTTGTCCGGCCCGGTTACCACGATCTTTTCGAACATGGGGAAATCGACGCCGAAATTGGTGGTGCAGAAGGTGGCGATCTCGTCATTGCTGCCCGGCTCCTGCGCGCCGAAATCATTGGCCGGGAAGCCCGCGACCACCAGCCCCTTGTCCTTATAGGTGGCATATAGTTTTTCCAGCCCCTCATATTGCGGGGTCAGCCCGCATTTGGACGCGACATTGACCGCCAGAACCACCTTGCCCGCATAGTCGGCGAGGCTGGTGTCGGCACCCTTGATGGTCTTGAGCGGGATCTGCTGAAGGTCGGTCATGATTGGTCTCCTATGGTTGGCACGAACCCTGCCACTATATGGCCGCGCCGAAAAGATGGCCTACGCCAGCGGTCATCGCCATCGCCAGCGCGCCCCACAACAGCGTGCGCAGGATGGAGCGCAGCGGCCTCGCCCCGCCCAGCCGCGCGCCGACATAGCCCAACAGCGCCAGACAAAGCAGGCACAGGCCCACGATCGCGACCAGCGCGCTGCCCGCTGGGACGATGGCGGAGATCAGCACTGGCGGGGTGGCCCCCACGGCAAAGCTGGCGGCCGAGGCCAGCGCCGCCTGTACCGGGCGCGCGGTTGCCATGTCCGAAATGCCCAGTTCGTCGCGGGCATGCGCGCCCAGCGCATCGGTCGCCATCAACTGCTCCGCCACCTGCCCGGCCAGATCGGCGGTGAGGCCACGTTCGACATAGATGTCGCGCAGTTCGATCCATTCGGCGTGCGGCTGGGTGGCGAGCGCGTTGCGCTCCTTGGCAAGGTCGGCGCGCTCCGTGTCCGACTGGGCGCTGACCGAGACATATTCGCCCGCCGCCATCGACATCGCCCCTGCGACCAAAGCGGCGATGCCGGTCAGCAGGATCGTCTGACTGCTCGCGCCCGACGCGGCGATGCCGGTCATCAGGCTGGCGGTGGAGACGATCCCGTCATTGGCCCCCAGCACGGTGGCGCGTAGCCAGCCGACGCGGTTGACATAATGGACCGCGTGGTGGGGCTGGTCGATTGTCCTGTCGGTCTGCGCGTTCATCGGTCCGTCCCCGTTTCGATTTCGTCCCATAACTGCCGCTCGCTTCGCGCGAAGTCGAGAAGCGTTTGCGCGATGGGTTCTCGACTACGCTCGAACCGAACGGCGTATCTTTATCCCGCCAGCCCTTCGGCCTTTTCCGCCAATTCCAGCCAGCGCATTTCCGCCGCTTCTTTCTCCGCCTTCGCCTTGTCGATCGCCCCGGTCAGCGCGGCGAATTTCTTGGGATCGCGGGTGTAGAGCGCGGGGTCGGCCAGGGCCTCTTCGTCGCGGGCGATGGCCGCTTCCAGTTCCTCGACTCGCTTGGGCAACAGTTCCAGGTCGCGCTGGTCCTTATAGGTCAGCTTGGCCGACACGGGCTTGGGCGGCGCGGGCGCGGCGGCGGCTTTCTTCTCGGCCTTGGCAGCCTTGCGCGGATCGCGCTTGGCGATCCAGTCGGCATAGCCGCCGACGATCACGTCGACGACGCCGGTGCCGTCCAGCCCCAGCGTGACCGTCACGGTGCGGTCGAGAAAGTCGCGGTCATGGCTGACGATCAGCACCGTGCCGTCATAATCGGCGATCACTTCCTGCAACAGGTCGAGCGTTTCAAGGTCGAGATCGTTGGTCGGTTCGTCCAGCACCAAAAGGTTCGATTCGCGGGCAAATTCGCGCGCGAACAACAGGCGCGAGCGTTCGCCGCCGGAGAGGGTCGCGACCTTTGCCTCGGCCAGTGAGGGGTCGAACAGAAAGTCCTTTAGATAGCCGTGGACATGCTTGCGCACCCCGCGCACGTCGATCCAGTCGCCCCCTTCGGCCAGCACGTCGCGCACCGTCTTGTCGCCCTGCATCAGGCTGCGCTGCTGGTCGATGAAGATCATGTCGAGCGTCTGGGCCAGCGTCACGCTGCCGCTGTCGGGCGCGAGTTCGCCGGTCAGCAGTTTAAGCAGCGTCGATTTGCCCGCGCCATTGCCACCGACGATGCCGATCCGGTCGCCGCGCTGGATGCGCAGGGTGAAGTCTTCAATGATGACCCTTTCATCACTTCCGTTCGTGTCGAGCGAAGTCGAGACACCTTCGCGCTGCCGCTTCTCGACTTCGCTCGAAGCGAACGGAGATTTAGGAAAGCGCTTCGTGACATGCTCGGCCTTGATGACGCTCTTGGTCTTGCTGTCGTCGCTCGCCACCGCAATCTTGGCGGTGCCCTGCGGTCCCTGCATCGCGGCGCGGGTTTCGCGCATTTCCCATAGCTTGGCGAGCCGCCCCTGGTTGCGCTTGCGCCGTGCGGTGACGCCGCGTTCGAGCCAATGCGCCTCGATCTTCAGCTTCGCGTCCAGCTTCTCCGCCGCGCGCGCCTCTTCGGCATAGACGGCTTCCATCCATTGTTCGAAGCCGCCGAAGCCGATTTCGCTGCGGCGCATGACGCCCCGGTCGAGCCACAGTGTCTGGCGCGTGAGGCGAGTGAGGAAGGCGCGGTCATGGCTGATGACGACGAACGCGCCATTATAGCGCGCCAGCCAGTTTTCCAGCCAGTCGATCGCGGCGATATCCAAATGGTTGGTCGGTTCGTCCAGCAGCAGTAGGTCCGGCTCGCTCGCCAGCGCGCGGGCGATGGCGGCACGGCGCCGTTCGCCGCCGCTCGCGGTCTTCGCCTCGCGCGACAGGTCGATGCCGAGCTGGTCGGCGATTGCCTCCACCTCATGCGGCGCGGGCGCGAACTCGCCCGCCAGCGCGAAATCATGCAGCGTGGCGAAGGGCGTGACGTCGGGATCTTGCTCCAGCATGATGACTCGCGCGCCGGGCTGGACCGATCGCGTCCCCCGATCCGGCTCGATCAGGCCCGCGACCAGTTTCAACAGGGTCGTCTTGCCCGCGCCGTTGCGCCCGATCAGCGCCAGCCGGTCGCGCTGGCCGACATGAATGTCGATCCCCTCGAACAACCAGTGGGAGCCTTGGGAGAGGCCAAGATTTTCGTAGGAAAGAAGAGGTGCTGCCATGGCCGTGCAGCTAGGCGTTAGCGCGTCGTGGGGCAAGGGCGAAGGAACCGGAAGCTGTCCCACGGCTTTCAACGCATGTCAGCGTCCGTTCATCGCAGCCGATACAAAAGACCGGCATCCCCACAGGAAAGTTAGCCTTCATGAAATCCGCCCTTGTTCTTCTGGCCCTGGCCAGTGCCGCCCTGCCCGCCATCGCGGCTGCCCAGACCAATGTGACCATTGCCGAAACGGCGCCGGTCGTGACGCTGAACGTCACCGAAAGCGTGGAAGCATCGCCCGACATTGCGACCGTGGGCACGGGCGTCCAGACGCGCGCGCCGACCGCGCAGGCCGCGATGCAGGACAATGCCGCCAAGACCGAAAAGCTGATTGCCGCGCTGGCGCGTGCGGGCATCGCCAAGAAGGATATCCAGACCAGCGGCATCAATCTGAACGCGCAGTATGACTATAACCAGCGCGACGGCGAACCGAGCGGCCCGCGCTTCCTCGGCTATGAGGCGTCCAACACGCTGACCGTCAAGCTGCGTGATGTGAAGAAGGTCGGCTCGCTGCTCGATGCGATGGTCGCGGCGGGGGCCACCAACGTCAATGGTCCGAGCTTCGCGATCGATGATCCCGCGCCGATGCTGGCCCAGGCCCGTGGTCAGGCGTTGAAGAGCGCCAAGGCGCAGGCGGATTTCTACGCCCAGGCGGCCGGTTTCCGCACCGCGCGGCTGATTTCGATCAGCGAAAGCAACAGCGGTGGCCAACCGCCCATGCCGATGCTGCAATCGGCCCGCTTCAAGGCGGATTCGGTCGCCACGACTCCGGTCGAACCCGGCCAGGTCAGCGCGTCGGTGACGCTGACCGTGCAATATGCGCTGGATAAGTAAGTCCGTTTCGCCCCCGTCCTGCCGGTATCTTCGCGCAGGACGGGGGAGCCGTTAAACGGTCCCCATCATTCACCACCTGTTCAATGCCCTGCGCCTATGTCATGCCCATGCTTATGAAGTGGAAAATCCTGCCAGCCTCCGTGATGATCGGGATTGGCGCGGCGCTCGCGCTGGTGGTGACGATGCCCGTCGCTGATGCAGGCGGTCGGCGCGACGAACAGGACGCCGCCCGGCGCGCGATGCTGGACGGGCATGTCATGCCCTTTGCCATGATCAAGCGGCGGGTCGATGCCCAGATGGACGGGGCCAGTTATGTCGGCAGCGAATTCAATCCCGGCTCCAACCGTTATCGCCTGAAATATGTGAAGGACGGTAAGGTGGTATGGGTTGATGCCGACGGCCGGACAGGCGATATCATCGGCTGGGCGCGCTGACCGCGCTCGCTTTATAATAGAAACGGAAAGCCCATGCGTCTGCTGATCGTCGAGGATGAACCGAATCTGGGCCAGCAGCTCAGGAACACGCTGGAGGGGGCAGGCTATGCCGTCGACCTCGCCACGGATGGCGAAGACGGCCATTTCCTGGGCTCCACCGAAAATTACGATGCGGTCGTGCTGGACCTTGGCCTGCCGACGATCGACGGGCTGACCGTGCTGGACCGCTGGCGCAAGGAAGGCCGCGCCTTTCCGGTACTGGTGCTGACCGCGCGCGACAGTTGGTCGGACAAGGTGGCGGGGCTTGACGCAGGCGCGGACGATTATCTCGCCAAGCCGTTCCAGAGCGAGGAACTGATCGCCCGTCTGCGCGCGCTGATCCGCCGCGCATCGGGCAATGCGTCGAGCGAACTGACCGCTGGCGATGTCCGGCTCGACACGCGCTCAGGCAAGGTCACGCTCAAGGGCGATCCGGTCAAACTGACCGCACAGGAATATAAATTGCTGTCCTATCTGCTCCATCACAAGGGCAAGGTGGTCAGCCGCACCGAATTGATCGAACATATTTACGACCAGGATTTCGACCGCGATTCCAACACGATCGAAGTGTTCGTGACGCGCATCCGCAAGAAGCTGGGTGCCGATGTGATCACCACCATTCGCGGTCTGGGGTACAGCCTCGACGAGCCGGGGCGGTAATAGTCGCGGTCTTTTCAACCCGTTCGGTTCGAGCCTGTCGAGAACGGGGCTTGGCGCTCGCGTTCTCGACGGGCGCTTCTCGACTTCGCTCGAAGCTGCTCGAACCGAACGGTGCTTAAATAATGGATAGCGCAGCACCTCCTCCCCCCGTTCGCTCCACCGGGTCCATCAGCCGCCGGATGATGGGCATTGCCGCGCTGTGGATCAGCCTGCTCCTGATCGGCGGCGGGGTGGCGCTGGACCGGGTGTTGAGCGACGCGATCACGCGCAATTTCGACGACGGCATGAATTATGTGCTGACCGCGATGATCGCGGCGGCCGAGATCGGGCCGGAAGGCGAGGTGTTGTTCAACCGCGAACTGGCCGATCAGCGGTTCCTCGAACCCAATAGCGGCCTTTATTATCAGGTCAGCGCCAAGGGACATGAGGATTGGCGCTCGCGCTCGCTGTGGGATCGCGCGCTCAAAGTGCCGGAAGAACATCGCGACCGGCACCTGCATGTCTATGACAGCAAGCAATTCCCTGGCGAGGATCTGCGCATCATGGAGCGGACCGTGGTGCTGCCCGGTTCCGACAGCCGCTGGCTGTTCATGGTCGGCCAGGCGCGATCCGGGCTGGATGCGCAGATCAAGACGCTGCGCGCGACGCTGTTTCAGAGTTTCGCGATGCTGGCGCTGGGGCTGTTCGTGCTGGCGACGCTGCAGACTTTTTATGGGCTGCGGCCGCTGCGCAAGGTGCGGCAGGAAATCGTGCGGATGCGCGACGGGCAGAAAAGCCGCCTGACCGAGCCGATGCCCGCCGAAGTGCTGCCGATGGTCGAGGAACTGAACGCCCTGCTCGCCCATAATGAGCGGCAGGCGGAGGAGGCGCGCACCCATGCGGGCAACCTTGCCCATGCGCTCAAGACGCCGCTGACCGTCATCATGAACGCCGCAACCGCGCAGTCGCCCGACCTTGGCGAAGCGGTCATCCGCGAGGCGACGACGATGCGGCGGCAGGTCGACCATCACCTCGCCCGCGCCCGCGCGGTCGGACGACGCGGGGCGGCGCAGAGCCGGGCGGAGGTGTGGGCGAGCCTGACCGCCGTCGAGCGCGCGGTGCAGCGCCTCTATCCGCACACGCGCGTCGACATGGATGGCGACAGGGAAGCCGCCGTGCGTGTCGAGCGGCAGGATCTCGACGAAATGCTGGGCAACCTCATCGAAAATGCCGCGAAATATGGCGGCGGCTCCGTGTTCGCGACGGTGAAGCGCGCGGGCGACATGGTCGAGATATTGGTCGAGGATGATGGCATGGGCATTCCGCTGGAAGAGCGCGTCCGCATCTTCGATCGCGGCGTGCGGCTCGATTCGGGCAAGCCCGGCACCGGGCTTGGCCTTGCCATCGTGCGCGATGTCGCGGAAATCTATGGCGGGTCGGTGCTATTGGAGGAAAGCGAGGATCTGGGCGGACTGCTCGCGCGTTTGCGCTTACCTGCGGCCTGATCTTTCCCTTGCTATCACGGGTCGCAGTTGCGAAACAATAGCAACACCCCCGCTCCCACAGGACCGATCATGCGGCGATATCTTTATTTCATCGCGGGTTGGGCGTCGCTGGGCCTCGGTACGATCGGCGCGTTCCTACCCTTGCTGCCGACCGTCCCCTTCATGATTTTGGCCGCCTTCTGCTTTGCCCGGTCCAGTCCGAGGCTGGAGGCGAAGCTGCTCGATCACAAGCATTTCGGCCCGCATATCCGCCGCTGGCGCGAAAGGGGTGCGATCAGTCGGCGGGCCAAGAAGGCGGCGCTGGGGGCCTTTGCTTTCAGCGTCGTGCTGGCGCTGATCTTTTCGCCCTTTCCCTGGTTCCTGATCCCGGTCGCCGCCGCGCTGATCGGCGGGACGTGGATCTGGACTCGGCCTGAGGCCTGAGCGGCTCAGCAGCGGCATTTCGGCTTGGCGGCGCGTTTAGGGGCGGTGGTGGCAAATTCGGCGGGGGTCAGCTTGCCATCGCCATCGGCGTCTGCCGCGCCGAAACGGTCGGACGTCGCCACCGCCCATTCCTCGAACGACAAGAGATTGTCGCCATTTTTGTCGAGCGCCTTGAAAGCCTTGGTCCGGCTGCCCAGCATCTCGATCCGGGTGATCACGCCGTCGCGATTGCGGTCATAGCGGGCAAAGCGCTTCTGTTCGCGGCTCTGCGGGCTGGCCTCGCCCGGCATGGGCGGCGCGTCTCCCACCGCATCGGGATCGCCTTCCGGCAAACTCTCCACAGCGGGCGGCGGTGGCGCGGCCATGGCCAGTTGGGGCACCGGGTCATTGCTCGCCTGCCCCGACCACCAGAACAGGCCGCCAGCCACCAGCAGCAATGCCGCCATGCCCCCTGCCAGCAATCGCCCCATATGCCCGCTCCCTAGCCCATGCGGTGGGTAGCCTATCGCGCCTGCCTACCGCCCGACAAGCGCGATCCGCAGTAACCGCCAGGCCAGCGCGCGCGGCATCCCCAGCGGTGCGCGCCGTCCGGCCAGCACATCTTGCCGCGCCAGCGTCGCCACTATGCGCAGTGGCTTCCATGTGCGTGGCCAGCGCGCACCGTCCATCCGTGGCGCGATCTCCCGCGCCAGCGCCAGCGCCGCGTCGGCCAGCGCCACGTCGCCGACATGGCCAGCCATGTCCCATAGCGCCCAAAGCTGCCCCGCCGCCTCCAGCCAGTCCGGCGCATCGGCGGTATCGGCCAGCGCGCGGAACAGCCCGCCCCCCCGGCCGATGGCATAGGCACGCAGCCCTTCCACGTCGATGTCCGGTTCGACCACCAATATTTCCCAGCCGTCGATCATTGCGACCAGCCCCGGCGCGGTCATTGCGCCCGTCGCGCGCAACGCATCGACCACGGGTTCCCCCCGCCCCTTGCGCGCGTCGGCATCATCAATGACGTCATTCCACCAGGCGAGCCGCATCTGCCCGATGGCGGGCTCGCTGGTCGTGCGCGCGACATGGGCGAGCCGCGCGTCGAACGCCCAGAGCGCGCGGTGGCGCGCTGCCTGCGGCCCGGCATGGGCGGCCAGCACCGTGACCAGCGGCGACAAATCCTCCCCAGCGCCGCTCATGCGCGCCAATCGTCCCGGCTTTGGCGGGGCAGGCAAGTTATCGGTCCTTTAACCATCTTCCTCATACACATTCTAACGAGTGCGCCTGCATAGGCGAAACACATCTGTCCGGCCCGAAGTGGGGGGCATCGGGCACGACATGGGTGATGGCGGACAAATGGGCAAGCAGATCGAACATCCTGTAGGGTTCCTCCGCCGTCTGGCGAAGAGCCAGGCGGGCAATACCATGGCGATCGTCGCCGCCGCGATCATCCCGCTCGCCGCGCTGATCGGCGGGGGTCTGGACATGAGCCGCGCCTATATGGCGCGATCGCGTCTGCAACAGGCCTGCGACGCGGCGGCGCTGGCGGGACGCCGGGCGATGACGACGTCATCGATGACAACCGAGAATATTGCGGAAGCGCGGAAGTTTTTCGATTTCAACTTCCCGCAAGGCACGGCCGAAACGGCGAATTTCACGCCCGTCATCCAGAGCAAGCCGGGCGAAACCACCACGGTTCAGGTGACGGCATCGACCACCATCCCGACCACGGTGATGAAAATCTTCAAATTCACGACGCTGCCGTTGAACGTGACGTGCGAGGCGCGGTTCGACATCGGCAATACCGACGTCATGCTGGTGCTCGACACGACCGGGTCGATGGAATATGCGATCAGCAATGGCACCGGCGGCAGCACCACCCGCATCGCGGCGCTGCGTCAGGCGGTCAAGGATTTCTACGATACGCTGGGGCCAGGATCGGACGCAACGGGGCGCATCCGCTATGGCTTCATGCCCTACAGCTCAACGGTCAATGTCGGCTATCAATTGCCGACCACCCATCTGATAGGAGCAGTCAGCGGCGAGACGTGGAATTACCAGACGCGCCGACCCGTATTCTACTTTGAAGCCTCCTCCACCCCTTCTGTCTGCTATCGTCGCTATGGCCTCAACACCTGCTTCGCGACATCGGCGGCGGCCAATAATGCGTCCACTTCGTCCACGCGATCGCCAGCGCAGTGCACGGCTTATGGCAATAACAACGGTACAAACCCGTCGACGAGCGGAAACGCGCCGGCCGACACCGTAACGACCACCTATAGCTACGACAGTTTCAATGGATCGACGGCTGCTCCATCGGGCTCCACAAATCGCAAATGCGTGCGGCGCGAAGACCTCGTCACCAAAACCTATTCGACAACGAATGAGAACGGTGCCGATCGCATCTTCTACTATTGGGAATATGGGCAGTTCCCGCTGCCTGTGTCGGCTTTCATCACCGGCAATGCTGTGGCAAACCCAGCCTATCATGCCAGTTCACCCAATGACACCGGCGGCCTTCCTGTGCCATCGACCTCCCGTTGGACAGGATGTATCGAGGAACGTTCGACCGACAGCGGCATAACCGCATCGTCCTCTGCCTCCTCCGTCCCCAGCAATGCCTTCGACCTGCAGATCGACACCTTGCCCACCAACACGGATACCCGGTGGCGCCCCCATTGGCCCGACGTGGAATTTACCCGTGCCGGTGCGCACCTGAACTCGCAGACGCGAATCAACGGCGGCTGGATGGCCTGCCCCAGCCAGTCGCGCCGATTGACCAGCTATTCCAGCCGCTCGGCTATTCCAGCAGGTCAGAGCAGCAGCTACGACGCATATGTCGATGGTCTGGTCGCAGTCGGTGGCACCTATCATGATATCGGCATGGTCTGGGGCGCACGCTTCCTGTCGCCGACCGGCATTTTCGCCGGAGATAACGCCAATGCGCCCAATGGCTTCAACATCTCCCGCCACATCGTATTCATGACGGACGGTGATATGAGCGCCTATCAGGCGGTCTATGGTGCCTGGGGCTATCAATTGCTCGACGCTCGTGTTGCGGCGGCAAATACCAGCGACGTCAACCTGACCGCCATCCATAACCGTCGCCTTGAAATGTTGTGCAACGCGGTCAAAGCAAGAGGCATCACCATCTGGGTCATCGGCTTCCGTAACCAGTCCGAGGGCGATATTCAAACGCCACTGCAAAATTGCGCGTCGAGCGCCAATCACTGGATGATGGCCTATAATCAGGCACAGCTTACCCAGAAATTCAGGGACATCGCCAAGAATATCGGCGGCTTGCGAGTGTCGAAATGACCGGGACGGCAGTATCTCGTTTCCGTCGTCTATGCCGCGACGCGCGCGGTGCGACATTGGTGGAGTTCGGCCTGATCGCCGCGCCCCTGTGCCTGACGATCATGGCGATCGCCGACCTCGGCTATCAATCCTATCTTCGCTCGGTCACGCGCGGTGTGCTGGAGCAGGCTTCGCGCTCTGCTTCGGTCGGCACATTGAACAGCGCGCAGATCGACGCCTATATCGCGGCGCAGATGGCGACGATCAATACCAAGAACGGCACGACGTCGGTGGTGAAGAAAAGCTATTATAATTTCTCCCGCGTCGGCAAGCCGGAGAAGATCACGACCGATACCGCGCCGCTCGGCAGCTATAATGTCGGCGACTGTTATGAAGATGCCAATGGCAATGGCACCTATGACACTGCGCTGGGGTCCAATGGCCTCGGCGGCGCAGACGACATCGTCTATTATGAAGTCACCGTGTCGATGCCGCGCGTGTTCCCCATGGCCAAGATGTTGGGGTGGAGCGCCACGCAATCCGCCAAAGCCACCACCATCGTCCGCAACCAGCCCTGGGCCAACCAGCCCAAGCCAGCGATCATCTGCACATGACCCGTACACTCTCTGTCCTGCTTCATCGACTGCGCGCCTTGCGCGAAGACCATCGCGGCGTCGCGATGGTCGAATTTGCCTTTTCGCTGCCGGTGCTGCTGATCCTGTGCATGGCGGGACTGGAGACGGCCAATCTGGCGCTGGCGCATATGCGGCTCAGCCAGATTGCGATGCTGGTCGCTGACAATGCCGCGCGCGTCCGCACCTCCATTGACGAAGCCGACGTCAATGAAATCATGGTCGGGGCCGAATTGACCTCGGACAAGCTCGCCTTGCAGCAAAATGGCCGGATCATATTGTCCAGCCTGGAACCCAATGGATTGACCGCACCCAATGAAGGCCAGACCATTCGTTGGCAGCGTTGCTGGGGCAATGGCGCTTTCCCGTCCAGCTATGGCGTAGCGGGCGATGGCAAGACCAATGCCAGCTTGAAAGACGGGATGGGGCCGGGCACCACGGCTGACAAAAAGATCAAGGCCGGAACCGGCACGGCCGTCATGTTCGTGGAAGTCGCCTACCGATATCAGCCGCTGGTCACGGACGCGCTCTTTGGCCCTAAGGTCATTCGCTATACCAGCGCCTTCAACGTGCGGGAACGCACCGACCAGGCGATCAAGAATGCGGGCAATCTGGCGGCATCGGCCACGGCTCGCTGCACCTGACGAAAAAAAGGGCGGCCCGTGAGCCGCCCTTTCCTCATTATTTGTAGCAAACCTTCTTCGCGGCTTCCACCACGCGGGCGGCGTCGATCAGCGCTGCCTTTTCCAGATTTGCGGCATAGGGCAGCGGCACGTCTTCGTTGGTGACGCGCAGCACTGGGGCATCGAGATCGTCGAAGCCCTTTTCCATAACCACGGCGGCAATTTCCGACGCGATCGAGCAGGTCGGCCAGCCTTCTTCGACCACGACCAGCCGGTTGGTCTTCTTGAGGCTTTCCAGCACGGTCGCGGTGTCGAGCGGACGCAGCGTGCGCAGGTCGATGACCTCCGCGTCGATACCCTCACCCGCCAGCGTTTCCGCCGCGTCGAGCGCAAGGCCTACGCCGATCGAGTAGCTGACCAGCGTCACATCCTTGCCCGGCCGCATGATCCGCGCCTTGCCGATCGGCAGGACATAGTCATCGACCTTGGGCACGTCGAAGCTGCGGCCATAGAGAAGTTCGTTTTCGAGGAAAACGACCGGGTCCTGGCTGCGGATCGCGGCTTTCAGCAGGCCCTTGGCATCAGCCGAATCATAGGGGGCGATGACGATCAGGCCGGGGACGGCGGCATACCAGGGTGCATAATTCTGGCTATGCTGCGCGCCGACGCGGCTGGCCGCCCCGTTGGGACCACGGAACACGATCGGGCAGCGCATCTGGCCACCGGACATGTAGTTGGTCTTGGCCGCCGAGTTGATGATGTGGTCAATCGCTTGCATGGCGAAGTTGAACGTCATGAACTCGACGATCGGGCGCAGGCCGCCCATCGCCGCGCCCGTGCCGATGCCGGCAAAGCCATATTCGGTGATCGGCGTGTCGATGACGCGCTTGCCGCCAAATTCGTCCAGCAGGCCCTGGGTGACCTTATAGGCACCCTGATATTCGGCCACTTCCTCGCCGATCACGAACACGCGCTCGTCGGCGCGCATTTCTTCGGCCATGGCGTCGCGCAGCGCTTCGCGGACCGTCGTTTTGACGAACTCGGTGCCTTCGGGTAGGTCCGGGTCGGCAACGGTTGCCTTGGCTTCCGACGCCAGCTTGGACGTGCCGCTTTCGGCCTTTTTGGGCGCTTCGGCTTGCGCCTTGGCGGGCGCTGCCGCCTTGGGCGCGGGCGCGGCGTCCTCGCCCTCTTCACCGGCCATCGTCGCGATGACGGTGCCGACCTTCACGCCTTCGGACCCTTCGGCGATCATGATCTTGCCGATCTTGCCTTCATCGACGGCTTCGAATTCCATCGTCGCCTTGTCGGTTTCGATCTCGGCCAAAATGTCGCCGGATTTGACATCGTCGCCTTCCTTCACCAGCCACTTGGCCAGCGTGCCCTCTTCCATCGTCGGCGAGAGGGCCGGCATCTTGATTTCGATACCCATCAATATTGCTCCACCAGCACGTCGGTATAGAGTTCGGCCATGTCCGGCTCAGGCGAAGTTTCGGCAAAATCAGCCGCTTCGCTGACGATCTTGCGGATATCCTGATCGATCTTCTTGAGTTCGTCCTCGCCCACGCCATGTTCGGCGAGATAGGCCTTGGCACCCTCGATCGGGTCGGACTTGTCGCGCATCGCCTGGACTTCTTCGCGCGAGCGATATTTCGCCGGATCGGACATGGAGTGACCGCGATAACGGTAGGTCTTCATTTCCAGCAGGATCGGGCCATTGCCGCCCTGCACCCACTTCAACGCTTCCTCGGTCGCGCCGCGCACGGCCAGCACGTCCATGCCGTTGACCTGGATACCGGGGATGCGGAAACTTTCGCCCCGGCGATAGAGCTGGTCTTCCGCCGAAGAACGGTTGACGCTGGTGCCCATGGCATATTGGTTATTTTCGATCACGAAGATGATCGGCAGCTTCCACAGTTCGGCCATGTTGAAAGATTCATAGACCTGCCCCTGGTTGGCCGCGCCATCGCCGAAATAGGCGACGCACACCCCGCCATCGCCATTATATTTATGCGCGAAGCCCAGGCCCGCGCCGAGCGACACCTGCGCGCCGACGATGCCATGACCGCCGAAAAATTTATGTTCGACGCTGAACATATGCATCGAACCGCCCTTGCCGCGCGAAATGCCCGCGCCACGGCCGGTCAGTTCGGCCATGATGACGTTGGGATCGATGCCATAGGCCAGCATGTGGCCATGGTCGCGATAGCCGGTGATAACGCTGTCTTTGCCGGGCACGAGCGCCGACTGGATGCCGACCGCAACCGCTTCCTGGCCGATATACAGGTGACAGAAGCCGCCGATCAGGCCCAGACCGTAAAGCTGGCCCGCTTTTTCTTCGAAGCGGCGGATGAGGACCATCTGCCGGTAAAATTCCAGCAATTCTTCCTTGCTGGCTTTATAATCGGTCGGAGTGTCGGGGCGAGGCCGGTTATGGTCCGCGCCGACCGGGCTTTTCGCCTCGGCCTTTGCGCGGGTCGGGCGCGGCGTCGTTGGTTTCGCCAAGGCTCTTATCCTTTTGCGTGGGGTAGGATGGAAGGAAGCCCGATATAGCGGCAGAGTTGCATATATTGCAACGGCGGACCCAACGGAATCGGGGCGGAAACCATAACCTTGGACTAAGATTGATCGCGATGAAGGCTCAGTTGAGCGGAACGATCACTTCATCATGATGGATGACGCCCAATTGACGGCGGATCAGTTCGTCGGACAGGTCGGGATCGACCCGGCGCGGGTCAAGCAGATCGACCCGGTTGCGCAGATCGGCACGCGCTTCCTGCACCCGCTTGAGTTCCGCCTTGGCCTCGCCAAGCTGCCGCGAATAATCGCCCCAGGCGAGGATGCCGTTCGACCCCACGACGACATAGCCCGCGAACGACAGCAGCAAGAGCAGCGCGATCGCCGGGCCAAGGGCCGAGAATAAAAGGAGACGTAGCTTCGCGATGTGCGCCATCGCCCACAAGAATCACAAGAAAAGGTCGGCCGCAAGCGAATTTTATCGAACTTGCGGCCAATCGAAGGAAAGCCGATCAGCGGAAGATGGAGCGCCCGGCATAGACGGCGACATCGCCCAGTTCTTCCTCGATGCGGATGAGCTGGTTATATTTGGCGAGCCGGTCGGACCGCGCCAGCGACCCGGTCTTGATCTGGCCGCAGTTGGTGGCGACGGCGAGGTCGGCGATGGTCGCATCCTCGGTCTCGCCCGACCGATGCGACATCACGGCGGTGTAGCGCGCGCGTTGCGCCATATCGACCGCCGCCAACGTCTCGGTCAGCGTGCCGATCTGGTTGACCTTGACCAGCAGCGAGTTGGCCAGGCCCATGTCGATACCCATCGACAGGCGCTTGGGGTTGGTGACGAACAGGTCGTCGCCGACCAGTTGAACCGAACCGCCAATCTTGTCGGTCAGCGCCTTCCAGCCCTCGAAATCATCTTCGCTCATGCCGTCCTCGATCGACTTGATCGGATAGTCGGCACACAAGGCGGCGAGATAGTCGGCCATTTCAACGGGGCTGAGCGACAGGCCTTCGCCCGAAATCTCATATTTGCCGTTCTTGAAAAACTCGGTCGCCGCGCAGTCCAGCGCCAGCACGACATCGTCGCCCGGCTTATAGCCCGCCTTCTCGACCGACAACATGATGAAGTCGAGCGCATCGCGGGTCGAGGCGATGTTGGGTGCAAAGCCGCCTTCATCGCCGACCGACGTCGCCAGCCCCTTGTCGTGCAGGCCCTTCTTCAAGGTGTGGAAGATTTCGGACCCGATCCGCACAGCATCGGCGATGCTTTCGGCGCCGACCGGCATGATCATGAATTCCTGAAAGTCGATCGGGTTGTCGGCATGTTCGCCGCCATTGATGATGTTCATCATCGGCACCGGCAGCACATGCGCCGACACGCCGCCGACATAGCGATAGAGCGGCAGGCCGCGCGCATCGGCAGCAGCTTTGGCAACCGCCAGGCTGACGCCCAGGATCGCATTGGCACCCAGGTTCGACTTGTTATCGGTGCCGTCGAGCGCGATCATCGCGGCATCGACTTCGCCCTGATCCTCGGCATCGAAGCCGATCAGTTCGCCGGCAATCTCGTCATTGACGGTATCGACCGCTTTAAGCACGCCCTTGCCCATATAGCGGCTCTTGTCGCCGTCGCGCTTTTCCACGGCCTCATAGGCACCCGTCGATGCGCCCGATGGCACGGCCGCGCGGCCAAAGCTGCCATCTTCGAGCATGACGTCGACTTCGACGGTGGGGTTGCCCCGGCTATCGAAAATCTGGCGGGCGTGAATGTCGAGAATGGCGGTCATGATCGCTCCCTGCACTGGCGATGGGCGGACAACCCTGATGGCAGCCCCTCCCCTGTTTTTCCGCGATCCGCTTAGCCAGCAGCCCGGCTATTGGCAATGCAGGGCTTGCATGGATCGGAAAAATGCCGATGCTCGAAAATGTAACGGCAACGGAACTGCAAGCCGTTGCGGAGCATTAGGAATATAAGCACCTGCCGCTTCATGCGGCGCGCCATGCTGCATCAAGAGGGAGATTGAGGACGATGGTCGACACCCCGGCAACCCCGCCCGCCAAGCGCGGACGGCCGCCCAAGGCCAAGACTTTGGACACCAGCACTGCCAAAACCGCGGTGAAGGCTGCGCCGGTCAAGGCTGCGGCCATTGCCAAGCCCGCCAAGACGGCAAAGCCTGTCGAGGACAAAAAGAGCAAGACATTGGCCGCCCAGATTGCCCCGATCAAGGAACAGGCGGAAAAAGCCGCGAAGGCGGCTGCCGAGAAACTGAACTCAGTCGATTGGAAAGCGCATATTGATCCCATCAAGGAGCAGGCTGGAAAGACGGCCAAGTCCGCCGCTGGCGTTGCCAAGGACAAGACCGGCACCGCCATGCAAAGCCTGGCCAAGCTGATTTCCGAAACGGCGGGTACGGTCGATGCCAAGCTAGGCCCGCAATATGGCGACTATGCTCGTCAGGCCGCCGAACAGGTCGCCGGTGCGGCCGACAGCCTCGACAGCAAGGATGTCGACCAGCTTATGGCCGAAGCGCGCGACTTTGTGCGTAAAAGCCCGGCCGTGGCCATTGGTGCGGCGGCGGTTGTCGGTTTCGTGCTGATGCGGCTTGCCAAAGGGTCGGATGACAAGGCCTGAGGGACTGGCATTCTGGCTTTCCCGTCACTGACACTAAAGGCTCCGACTGTGGAGCGGAGGATCTATTGACCCAAGAGCCAGCGGAAACGGCGATGACGCCGCATGCCGAAGGATCGGCAACGGGTGATCAGGACAAGGGCGCAGACGCAGAAAGCGTCCGTGACATTTTGTCCCGCCTATATGCCGACGGGCGCGCCTATGCGGCGGCTGAAGCCGACAAGCAGAAGCTGCGGCTGAGCATTGTTGGTGTCGGCGTCCGCAATGCGGCGATATTGGGATCGGTGGCGTTGATGCTCGCCTTTGCCTCTATCGTCGCCTTGTTGGTGGGCTTGATTATCGCCTTGTC
The DNA here is from genome assembly GCF_040170545.1 of Sphingobium sp. MK2. Classification (NCBI taxonomy): domain Bacteria; kingdom Pseudomonadati; phylum Pseudomonadota; class Alphaproteobacteria; order Sphingomonadales; family Sphingobiaceae; genus Sphingobium; species Sphingobium sp. MK2. The sequence continues at coordinate 49,516 of NZ_JAZDXA010000010.1, read as the reverse complement.
CCGTCATTTGGAGCCGCTTTGGGCGACGCTGATCGTCGCGGGGGGCGGATTATTCGTGACAGTCCTGCTGCTGCTGTTGGCGAAGGGCTGCATCACGCGCATGAAAAAGGCTATCACGCCATGAGCCGGGAATTGGCCTATCGGGAAGCCTGCATACGGGCGGATCAGGCACGCGCCCAATTGCAAGCCAGTGCGAGCGAAGCCAAGGCCCGTATAGCACCGGCGCGTCTGGCTCAGGATGCAAAGACCAAAGCGACAGGTGCGATATTGGATGTGGTGGCAAAGGGCGCGGCCAAGGCGCAGCAACGCCCGATCGCCGTCGGTGCGGCCGCTACAGCCTTTACGCTTTTTCTCGCGCGACGACCGCTGGCGGCACTTTTCAGACGTTTATACGTTCGGTTAAGGAGCACCCCAACGCAATTGCCGGAGAATGACCATGGCTGACATTCGTGCCCAAGTTAATCGTGTCCGTGAAGCGGCCAATGATGCGGCGACCACCGCCTCTGACCGTATTCGTGAAACCACCGCCAAGGCACGCGAAGGCGCGGGCGAACTGGTGCAGACAGGTCGCGACAAGGCAGGCATGGCCTATGGCGACGCCCGCGACAAGACGCAGCGTGCCGCAACCCGCGCCAACCAGATCGTGCAGGACCATCCAGTCGCGGCTGTCGCCGGCGCGATCGCCGTCGGTGCCGTCGTCGCCTGGATGTTCCCCAAGAGCCGCGCAATGATGAAGGCGTTGCCGGGCCTTGCGGTCACAGCCGGTTCGCGTGTCGTCGAAGCCGCAGTAGCGGCGCGTGCCGCTGCGGCGGAAGGCGCTGAAACGGTGAAGACCAACGCTGCCCATGCGCTGCATAGCGCAGGCGACGCCGCATCGCACGCGCGCGACAATATCGCCGCTGCCGATCTGTCGGCCAAGGCGTCGAAGCTCGCCGACGATGTGACGTCGCTGGTCGCGCACCGCATCGAAGCGCTGGGCGATGCGATCAAGGCACGGTTGCCCAAAAACTAATTGCGTCGGCGTCAAACGCACGCGAACAGCTCTTTAGTCCCCCTTGGATGGGCCGTGCGGCGCTGCTAGGGTCGTCGCCCACCCAAGGGAGATAATAGACGCCATGAGCAAAATGCATCTGGTGCTGGGCGGTCGTGTTACCGATCCGCAGACGCTCGAATTTCAAGACCTCAGCAAAGTCGACCTGGTCGGCGTATTTCCCGACTATGCCTCGGCCGAAAAGGCCTGGCGCGGTGCCGCGCAGCGCACGGTGGATGACGCCGAAATGCGCTATGTGATCGTGCATCTCCACCGCCTGCTGGAACCCGAACTGCCCAAGGCGGAGTAAGCCGCTGCTATCCCTGTTCCCCGGCCCAAGCCGGGGAACAGTCTTTACCAATATATCAGTTTATTGCCTGTGGCCGTTTGCGAAAACGCCAGCGCAACAGGGGACGAGTAATGGCCAGCCCGGCCAGGAACCCCCCAATATGCGCGGCAATCGCGATCTGCCCAAGATCGCCCATGCCCCCGGCCGTGGCCAATCCGATCATCAGTTGTAGCGCGATCCAGCCGCCAGCCAGCCAGGCCAAGCGCACCACATTTGCCGAAAATGGCCCGACCTTTCGCACCTGCTGCTGGCTATAAAGCAGAGCATAGGTCGCAATAATGGCAGAAATCGCCCCGCTCGCCCCGACCATAGGCCCGGTCGAGCCCGGATCAATGAGCCATTGCGCGCCGCAAGCCGCATAAGCACCCACGCCATAGAGCAGCAGCGTCGGCCCCTTGCCCAGCACATGTTCGACATGCCGCCCGCAAAAGACCAGCATCAACATATTGAAGCCGACATGCAGCCAACCGGCATGGATCAGCGTGCAAGTGAGCGGCGTCAGCCACCAGGGCACCGCCGCCAGCCCCGCCAGCAGGTCGGGATCGCCCACGCGCGCGGGGATGAACCCGCCCAGCACCGCGGCATTGTCGATATGACCCGTCAGATACAGGATCAGGAACACGGCGAAGCTGATCGCCGCGATCCCGTTCGTCATGGGGCCAGCGGGCAATTTCACGGGATCAGATAAACTCGATTTTCTCGACCGAGTAGAATTTGTCGCCCGATGGCACCGACACCTCGACATCCTCGCCGACCGTGCGACCGATCAGCGCGCGCCCCAACGGGCTGTTGTACGAGATCATACCGGCCTTGGCATCCGCCTCGGCCTGGCCGACGATCTGATATTTCACCGGCTTGTCATCTTCATCGAGCAAGGTCACGGTCGCGCCGAACACGATCTTGTTGCCCGACAGGGTCGCGGGATCGATGATCTGCGCGCGCGACAGCTTGTCTTCCAGATCGTTGATCGTGGCCTCTACCTGGCCCTGCCGTTCCTTGGCGGCGTGATATTCCGCATTCTCGGACAGGTCGCCATGGGCGCGCGCTTCCTCGATGGCGTCCACGATCAGGGGCCGTTCGGCCTTGAGTTCGCGCAACTGTGCATTGAGCTTGTCATAGCCCATCTGCAGCATCGGCATCTTCTCAACGGTCGCCATTTTGCAAATCCTTCGTCAAAACTTCCCTTTGGCGGCCCGAACAGCGGGCCGCCCGCAGCATGCTTCCTTGTGCAGGGGATCAGGCGTGCGACAGGGGATAATAGGACTGGAGCGAGCGCACTTCAAGGGGATGTCCCCGTAAAGCCTCGATCGCATCGGCCGCAGCGACGCTGGCGGCCGCCGTGGTGAAGCTGGCGACCTTGGCACGCAGCGCGCTGGTACGGATCGCCTTGCTGTCCTTCAACGACTGCCAGCCCTCGGTCGTGTTGAAGATCAACTGCACGTCGCCGTCGGTGATCTTGTCCACGATGTGCGGACGCCCCTCGGCCACCTTGTTGACCCGTTGCACGGCGATGCCCTGATCTTCGAGATATTGGGCGGTGCCGCCCGTCGCGATGAGCGTGAAGCCCATATCGATCAGCTTGCGCGCGGCGGGCAGGATCACCGGCTTGTCGCTATCCTTGAGCGAGATGAACACCGTGCCGCTGGTCGGCAGCAACGTGCCCGCACCGATCTGCGCCTTGGCAAAGGCAGTGGCGAAATTGCTATCGATTCCCATGACTTCGCCGGTGCTCTTCATTTCCGGCGACAGAACGGGGTCGACACCGGGGAAGCGCCCGAACGGGAATACCGCTTCCTTGACCGCGACATGGTCGATCGCATTGCGGTCGATCTTGGGCAGGTCGCGGATCATCTCCCCCGCCATCACGCGCGCGGCGATCTTGGCGATCGGCGTGCCGATCGCCTTGGCGACGAAGGGCACGGTGCGGCTGGCGCGCGGGTTTACCTCGATCAGATAGACCATGCCATCCTTCACCGCGAACTGGATGTTCATGAGGCCGCGCACCGACAGCGCATGGGCCAATACCTCTGTCTGCCGCTCGATCTCGGCAATGATCTCGTCGGACAGGCTGTAGGGCGGCAGCGAGCAGGCGCTGTCGCCCGAATGAACCCCGGCCTCCTCGATATGCTGCAGCACGCCCGCGACCACGACATCCTCGCCATCGCACAGCGCATCGACATCGACCTCGATCGCGTCGCGCAGATATTGGTCGATCAGCACCGGCGATTCGCCCGACACCTGGACGGCAGTGGTGATATATTCCTCCAACTGCGCCTGCCCGTCGACAATCTCCATCGCGCGGCCGCCCAGTACATAGCTGGGCCGCATCAGCACGGGATAGCCAATGCGGTTGGCGACCGCGATCGCCTCTTCGCGGCTGCGCGCAATGCCGTTGGCGGGCTGGCGCAGCTTGAGCTTGTCGATCAGCGCGGCGAACCGCTCGCGATCCTCGGCCAGGTCGATCGCGTCGGGCGAGGTGCCCAGGATCGGGATGCCCGCATCCTCCAGCGCCTGCGCCAGTTTGAGCGGGGTCTGCCCGCCAAATTGCACGATCACGCCCTTGAGCGTCCCGTTGGTCATTTCGATGGCCAGGATTTCCAGCACATCCTCGGCGGTCAGCGGCTCGAAATAGAGGCGGTCCGACGTGTCATAGTCGGTCGACACCGTTTCCGGGTTGCAGTTGACCATGATCGTTTCATAACCCGCCTCCGACAGTGCGAAACAGGCATGGACGCAGCAATAGTCGAACTCGATCCCCTGCCCGATCCGGTTCGGTCCGCCGCCCAGGATCACGACCTTTTCCCGATCGGTCGGCGCGGATTCATTCTCCGCTTCCCCAAAGATCGGCGCTTCATAGGTCGAATACATGTACGGCGTCTTGGCCGCGAACTCGGCGGCGCAGGTGTCGATCCGCTTGAACACCGGCCGCACGCCCAGCTTATGGCGCAACTTGCGCACCTCCGCTTCGGTCACGCCGCCGGTCATCGCCTTGACCGCTTCGTGGATCAGACCCGACCCGCGCGCAATGCCCCGCTCCATGCCGCGCAGATTGGCGGATTTGAGCGCCAGATAGGCGAGCCGCTTGTCGGAAAAGCCCATCGACTTGAGGTGCCGCATGCCATCGGCATCGCGCGGCAGGCCATTTTCCAGAACCTGCGCCTCCGCCTCGACGATCTCCTTGATCCGCTCCAGGAACCAGGGATCGAATTTGGCGATGTTATGGATCTCCGCGACGGTCAGCCCTTCGCGCAGCGCCTGCGCCGCGACCAGCAGCCGGTCGGGCGTCGGCTGCGCCAGGGCCGCGACGATGTCGTCCTTGGGCGCGCCCGCCAGATGATCGACATCGTTGAAGCCGCACAGCCCGGTTTCCAGGCCGCGCAGCGCCTTCTGCATCGATTCATGGATGTTGCGGCCGATCGCCATGACTTCGCCGACCGACTTCATCGCCGTGCCCAGCAGCGGTTCGGCACCCTTGAACTTCTCGAAGGCGAAGCGGGGGATCTTGGTCACGACATAGTCGATCGTCGGTTCGAACGAGGCCGGGGTCGCGCCGGTAATGTCATTCTCGATCTCGTCGAGGGTATAGCCCACCGCCAGCTTCGCCGCGACCTTGGCAATCGGGAAGCCGGTGGCCTTCGACGCCAACGCGGACGAGCGTGACACGCGCGGGTTCATCTCGATCACCACCAGGCGGCCATCCTTGGGATTGACCGCGAACTGTACGTTCGAACCGCCTGTTTCCACGCCGATTTCACGCAGCACCGCAATGGATGCGTTGCGCATGATCTGATATTCCTTGTCGGTCAGCGTCAGCGCCGGCGCGACGGTGATGCTGTCCCCGGTATGGACGCCCATCGGGTCCACATTCTCGATCGAACAGATGATGATGCAATTGTCGTTGCGGTCGCGCACGACCTCCATCTCATATTCTTTCCAACCGAGCAGCGACTCCTCGATCAGCACTTCGGTCGTCGGCGACGCATCCAGTCCGCCGCGCACGATGGTCATGAACTCGTCGCGATTATAGGCGATGCCCCCGCCGGTGCCGCCCATGGTGAAGCTCGGCCGGATGATCGACGGCAGGCCGGTAAACTCCAGCCCTTCCAGCGCCTCTTCCATCGTATGGGCAATGCGCGAGCGCGCCGATTCCAGCCCGATCTTGTCCATGGCATCGCGGAACTTGATCCGGTCCTCGGCCTTGTCGATCGCCTCGGCATCGGCGCCGATCATCTGGACGCCATATTTCGCCAGCGTGCCGTCATTGAACAGCGCCAGCGCCGTGTTCAGCGCCGTCTGCCCGCCCATGGTCGGCAGCACCGCGTCCGGCCGCTCCTTCTCGATGATCTTCGCCACGATTTCGGGCGTGATCGGCTCGACATAGGTCGCGTCGGCAAATTCCGGGTCGGTCATGATCGTGGCCGGATTGGAATTGACGAGGATGATGCGATAGCCCTCCTCCTTCAACGCCTTGACCGCCTGCGTGCCCGAATAATCGAACTCGCACGCCTGGCCGATAATGATCGGGCCAGCGCCGATGATGAGGATGGAGGAGATGTCGGTTCTTTTAGGCATTGACTGATACGCTCCAAAGCCCTCTCCCTTGAGGGAGAAGGTTGGGTGAGGGTGTGAGACGGTGGTGGAGAAACGCTTGACCGGCACCGCGCGCAAACTGCGCGGCGACCCGACCGATGCGGAAAAGGCGCTGTGGACGCGACTGCGCGCGGGGCAGGTCGACGGCTTCAAATTCGTCCGCCAGTTCCCGGTCGGGGCGCATGTCGCGGACTTCGCTTGCCGCAGTGCAAGGCTGGTGATCGAACTGGACGGCGGACAGCATGCGACCAGCGACAGCGACGCCGCGCGCACCGCGCTTATCGACGCCCATGGCTATCGCGTCATCCGCTTCTGGAACCATGATGTCCTGGCAAATATAGACGGCGTGCTGGAAAGCATCCGTGCCGAATTGATGCTGGCGCGCAACCTTCTCCCTTGAGGGAGAAGGATACGAAGCCTTGCCAGCTTGCTGGCTAGGCGAAGTTGGATGAGGGTGTAGGGCGACTGTCGAATATCCCATCAACGCCGATCCCCCTCACCCCAACCCTCTCCCCGCCGGGGAGAGGGAGTCCGGGCGTGTCCAGCACCGATGATGCGGATTGCCGAAATGTCGGTGCGTTTGGGCATTAGTGTCGTACCGCTGAAAAAAGCGCCAAAATTGAAACAAACAAAGAAGCCACACCACAAATATTGTTAGCTCGGCTTATCAATTCCCATATTATTTCATCCGGAGGATCGGGCGACTCCGCCAATAATCCAGCCGCAACTATGTAAGATCGGACTGTAGCCTTTTCACTGTTTGGCAAAGGAATATCATCGATTTTCTTTGCAGCATTTTCGAGCATTTCAACAAGCTCTTCGTGCCGACCTTTAATAATTTTTCGGCCTGTCCAGTTCGAACTATCAATATTTGTAGAACCGCTGTCTAACGGAATTAACTCGCGATTGTTTAGCTTGGCCATGGCTTCATGCAACCATTCGCCTCCGAAAGCTCCGTACCTTCTCAAAACGGGAAATTCATTGAGCACATCTAAAAATTGATAATTTAGACTTTCCGCACGATTTATTGCTGCATTTTGATCAATGTCAGAATTCGCGATCTCTTCGTACCGACGCCTATCGGAATCGACGCGATCCATAAATTTCTCAAATCGCCGCAAACTAATTGTAACAAAAGAACCAGCAAACTCGTCGTCTTCGGAGTAGGCTATATCGCAGCGATTCAAAATTCGAAGCGCAGAAGATATATCATTATCTGTAACATCGACCTTCCATGTTGATGTTATTAATTCCGAAACGTCTTTGCGACGAACAGAAACACCGTCACGGCCTGAAACATGGATAAGTGCAGCCGCAATATACTGCGCTCGCTTAGAGATTTTTAACGCATCCCCGCCGCTCAATGCACCGCCCCCGTCCGGGCCTCGCACCCCCAGCCGTCATATTCAACGCCGCACAATATCTCGATCTGCAGGCACTTCTTCGTCAACGCCTTGACCGACGCTTCATCCACCGCCTGTTCGCATTCGAGGAACAGGAACAGGTCGCCCTCCTCATCCTCTTCGCGGTCGAGTTCGACCATGCCGAACTGGCTGGCGATTTCGAGGACGCGGTCGAAATCCTTGTCATTGCCCTTGAAGCTGACATCCACGGCGCGCGGGATCATCGGCTTGTCGCCATTGGCGGCGAGGTTGGCGAGGACTTCCTTGTCCGCTTCCCATTCGGCGGCAAGGCGGGCTTCATCGACGGGGGGCAGCTTGATGCTCATGCCGCCACCGGCTTTTTCAGGCCATCGACGAACCGCTTGAACAGATAGAAGCTGTCCTGCGGCCCCGGCGAGGCTTCGGGGTGATATTGCACCGAAAAGGCGTTCTTGTCGGTCAGTTCGATACCGCAATTGCTGCCGTCGAACAGCGACACATGGGTCGTGCGCACATTGGCGGGCAGCGTTTCCGCATCGACCGCAAAGCCGTGGTTCATCGACGTGATCTCCACCAGGCCATCGCTCAGCCGCTTGACCGGATGGTTGGCACCACGATGCCCCTGATGCATCTTGATGGTCTTGGCACCCACCGCCAGCCCCAGCAATTGATGGCCAAGGCAGATGCCGAAGATCGGCACGTTGCGCGCCAGCAGCGCCGCGATCACCGGCACGGCATAGCTGCCGGTTGCGGCCGGATCGCCAGGGCCATTGGAGAGGAACACGCCATCGGGCGACAAGTCCATGATCTGCTCGACCGTCGCCGTAGCGGGCAACACAGTCACGCGCGCGCCGGCCTCTACCAGATTGCGGAAGATGTTGTTCTTCGCGCCATAATCGATCGCCACCACATGCGGCGCGCCTTCGCCCACGGCGTTCAGGCCATAGCCCTTGCCCAGCGTCCAGCCGCCATCCTGCCACAGCCGCGTTTCCTGGCCCGTGACTTCGATGGCGAGGTCCATGCCCTCCAGCCCCGGCCAGCCCGCCGCCTTCGCCGTCAGCGCGGCAAGGTCGAACGCGCCATCGGGATCATGCGCGATCACGACATTGGGCGCGCCCTTCTCGCGGATCATCCGGGTCAGCGCGCGTGTATCGACCCCGGCGAGGCCGATGCGGCCATTATCCGCCATCCACTGGTCGAACGCCATGACGTTGCGGAAGTTGGACGGCGCGGTCACATCCTCCCGCACGACGCAGCCCAGCGCATAGGGACTGGTCGCCTCGACATCGTCCAGATTGGTGCCGACATTGCCGATATGGGGGAAGGTGAAGGTAATGACCTGGCCCGCATAGCTGGGGTCGGTCATGATCTCCTGATAGCCGGTGATCGCGGTGTTGAAGCAGAGTTCGCCGACCGCATCGCCGACAGCGCCGAAACCGCGCCCGAACACGGCACTGCCATCGGCAAAAACCACGACCCCGGTCGCTCCTTTGGGCACGGTAAGGGTCTTGGCGTCAGCCATGAGATCAGCGTCCTTTTTTGCGTTGGCTTTGGAACCCGTCTGATGCGGGTTAAACGGCCGGTCACCTATGCCTGTGCGCGCTTGGGGTCAACGTCTGTTAAAAATCTCTTTTCGCATTATATCTGTCGCTTTCCGCAAAGACACGAGGATTCGCTTCGCCATGATTCGCGAGCAGATAAAGAGCGCCCAGATCACCGCCATGAAAGCAGGCGACAAGGAACGCCTCGCCGCCGTGCGCCTCATCCTGGCCAAGCTCAAGGACCGCGACATCGAACTGCGCACCGCATCGACCGTGCCGGATGATGACGCCACCGTGGTCGAAGTGCTGCAGAAGATGGTCAAGCAGCGCCGCGAATCGATCGAGATGTTCACCAGCGGCGGCCGCGACGAACTGGCGGCCAAGGAACAGGTCGAACTGGACGTCATCGAAAGCTTCCTGCCGACGCAATTAAGCGAGGACGAGACCAAGACAGCGATCGACGCGATCAAGGCGGAAGTGGGGGCAGCGAGCCTCAAGGATATGGGCAAGGTCATGGCCGTGCTGAAGGAACGCCACGGCAGCGTGATCGACATGAGCAAGGCCAGCGGCATGGTGAAGGCGGCGCTTTCGTGACACGGTAAAAGCCCCTCCCTACTTAGGGAGGGGTTGGGGTGGGTGATGGCGCTACGCATCAATGCCAGACTAGGCCAATATGCCCGCGACATGCGCCGCGAACCCACCGAATATGAACGCCGCCTCTGGAGCGCCCTGCGCGCTTCCCAACTGGGCGGCTTCAAGTTTCGACGTCAAGCGGTGATAGAGCCTTATATTTGCGACTTCCTTTGCCCGTCGATCGGCCTGATCGTCGAAGTCGACGATGATCGGCACGATCCAATCAAGGACAGAGACCGCGATTTCGATCTTGCCCATCAAGGCTATCTGGTGTTGCGCTTTTCCAATGCGGATGTGCGCGACAATATGGAAGGGGTGCTGAGCGTCATTCTCGATCGGGCGAATGCCTTGCCGCCAAGGCAGAAGATCACCCACCCCAACCCCTCCCTAAGTAGGGAGGGGCTTTAATGCCTCGTGTCTCGACTTCGCTCGACACGAACGGATGTGGTGCGCCTTCGCGGGAGGGGCAATTTTGAGTCTAACCCCCGCCTTTCTCGACGAACTGCGCATGCGCACGTCGCTGTCCACGCTCATTGGCCGCACCATCAAGGTGCAGAAGGCCGGGCGCGAGTATAAGGCCTGCTGTCCGTTCCATAATGAAAAGACGCCCAGTTTCACGATCAACGATGAGAAGGGCTTCTACCACTGCTTCGGCTGCGGGGCGCATGGCGATGCGATCCGATGGATGACCGATCAGCGCGGCCTGCCCTTCATGGAAGCGGTGAAGGAACTGGCGCAGGCGGCGGGGATGGACGTGCCCGCGCCCGATCCGCGCGCCGCCAAACGCGCCGAAGCGGCCAAGGGTCTGCACGATGCGATGGCCGCTGCGCAGGATTTCTTCGCCGCCCAACTCGACGCGATCGAGGGGGCGGAGGCGCGCGCTTACCTCAGCAAGCGCGGCATCAGCGACGCCACCCGCCGCGCCTTCGGCTTTGGCTATTCGCCCGATAGTCGCGGGCGGCTGCGCACCGCGCTCAAGGATTTTGGCGATCCGATGCTGGTCGAGGCGGGCCTGCTGATCGATCCCGACGCGGCTGAACCGGACAGCGACCGGGCCAAGAAGCGCGATCCCTATGATCGGTTCCGCGGCCGCCTGATGCTGCCGATCCGCGACATTCGCGGGCGGACGATCGCCTTTGGCGGACGGATATTGGGCCAAGGCGAGCCCAAATATCTCAACTCCCCCGACACCCCCCTCTTCGACAAGGGCCGCACCCTCTACAATATCGACCGCGCCTCCCCCGCCAGTCGCCAGACCGGCCGGGTGATCGTGGTCGAAGGCTATATGGACGTGATCGCGCTCGCGCAGGCCGGGTTCGGCGATGCCGTCGCCCCACTCGGCACCGCGCTGACCGAGCATCAGATCGAGCGGCTGTGGAAAATGGTCGAGGTGCCGATCCTCTGCTTCGATGGCGATTCGGCGGGGCAGAAGGCCGCGATCCGCGCCGCCACCCGCGCCCTGCCGCTGCTGCGCCCCGGCCATAGCCTCGCCTTCGCCTCCCTGCCCCAGGGGCAAGACCCCGACGACCTGCTGCGCGCCAGTGGCCCGACGGCGATGGAGGCGGTGCTGGACGCCGCACAGCCGCTGGTCGAGCGCCTGTGGAGCCATGAGCACGGGTCAGCCCCGCTCGACACGCCGGAACAGAAAGCCGCGCTCAAGCAGCGCCTGCGCGCCCTGACTGATGCGATCGCGGACCCCGATGTCCGCGCGCATTATGCCCACGCCTTTCGCGAACGCTATGACGCGCTCTTCTTCGCCCGCCCCGCTTTCACCCCCACGGCGCGCGGCTCCGGCGGCGGCAATGGCACCGCCCGCTGGCAACGCGACAAACGCGGCAACTGGAAAGCGCCGATCGGCCCGGCGGGCCATGAGGTCCGCGCCATTGGTGCCAGCGGCATGGAACAGCGGCTTTTGCGCGCGATTCTGGCGGGTCTCTTGCGCCATCCCGACCAGATTGCGCTGCATCGCGAGACGCTGGCGGGCCTGCCGATCGGCGATCCCATCCTCGCCCGGCTGGCCGATTCGATGATTAGTGCATCGCTACGCAAAGAAACTGTTGAAACACAGGGCCTCCTTACCATATTGGGGGCAGGTGAAGTGTATAATATGGCTAAAGGGATGCTCCGGGCCGACACGTTCACACTCACCCCTCACAAGATGACCGCTGACCCGGATCGCCTTGCGCGCGATCTGGAGGAGGCCATTCGGGTGATGGCGCAGGGACCGGAGCTTGAGGCAGCGCTGGCGGAGGCGACACGGCGGTTCAAGAGCGACGTCAGCGAGGAAAATCTCGCTGAGCAACAGCGCTTGCTGGCGCTCAAGGCCGACCATGACCGTCGACTGGCGGAACTGGCGCAGCCCGAAGACATTGTTTGAACGGGCCGGCCCAATGCGGGGCGGCAGGGTTTGAACGAAACGTCCCTTTGGCGGACGATGCATTGGAATTGATCGCTCCCGCCAGAGGGAGCGGCGGAGTTAAGGCGAATAGATGGCGACCAAGGCGAACAGCAAGAATGCGGCGGGTGCAGGCGATGGTGGGGATGAAGGTGGCGATGCGCCCCTGCTCGACCTCAACGAAGCCTCGGTCAAGAAGCTGCTCGCCCGCGCCAAAAAGCGTGGCTACATCACCTATGACGAGCTGAACAACGCCCTGCCGCAGGACCAGATGTCCTCCGAGCAGATCGAGGATGTCATGTCTGCGCTCAACGACATGGGCGTCAACATCGTCGAAAATGAAGAAGCCAGCGAGGATGGCGAGGACCAGCAGCGCGAGGACGATAACGACGACGCCAATGAGGCGGCGGACGATGACGATGGCTCGCCGCGCCTGGTCACCGAAAAGAAGAAGGAAACGGTCGATCGCACCGACGATCCCGTTCGCATGTATCTGCGCGAAATGGGCGCGGTGGAGTTGCTCAGCCGTGAGGGCGAAATCGCCATCGCCAAGCGGATCGAGGCCGGCCGCGACACCATGATCCTGGGTCTGTGCGAAAGCCCGACCACCTTCAACGCGATCATCGAATGGTCCACCGCCCTCAACAATGGCGAAATGCAACTGCGCGAGATCCTCGATCTCGACGCGATGCTCTCCAAAGACCCTGCCCCGGAAAGCCTGGAGGAAGGCGCCGAGGATGATGATGGCGAGATCAGCGAGAAGACCGCTGGTCCGAGCTTCAAGGAAGAAGAAGAGCCGGAGGAGGAATCCGCCGACGCCGATGAGGATGAGGACGGCACCGAACGCCGCACCCGCCGCGTCGAAGAGGAAGAGGAGGAGGACAACACTCTCTCCCTGGCCCAGATGGAAGAAACGCTCAAGCCGATCGCGCTGGAAAAGTTCGCCACCATCACCGAAATCTTCCGCGCCTTCTCGGCCATTCAATCCTCGCGCATGCTCGCCATGGGCACCGGCGAAGTGCTCAGCCAGAAGGATGAGGATGATTATCAGGAATTGCGCGAAAGCCTGACCGCGCAGGTCGAAAGCGTCCAGTTCCATCAGCAGAAGATCGAATATCTGGTCGATCAGCTTTATGCCTATAACCGGCGCCTGACCGCGCTGGGCGGCCAGATGCTGCGTCTCGCCGAGCGGCACAAGGTCAGCCGCAAGGATTTCCTCGACCGCTACGTCAATTTCGAACTGGACGACGCCTGGCTCGACCGGGTCAGCGGTATCGACAAGAAATGGGCCGCCTTCGCCGCCGCCGAAGCGCGCGCGGTCGAACGCATCCGCAACGAAGTCAGCGAAATCGCGCAGGCCACCGGCATGTCGCTCGGCGAATTCCGCCGCATCGTCAACATGGTGCAAAAGGGCGAGCGCGAGGCGCGCATCGCGAAGAAGGAAATGGTCGAAGCCAATCTACGCCTCGTCATCTCCATCGCCAAAAAATATACCAATCGCGGTCTGCAATTCCTGGATCTCATTCAGGAAGGCAATATCGGCCTGATGAAGGCGGTGGATAAGTTCGAATATCGCCGTGGCTACAAGTTCAGTACCTATGCGACCTGGTGGATCAGGCAAGCGATCACCCGCTCGATCGCCGACCAGGCGCGGACCATCCGCATCCCGGTGCATATGATCGAAACGATCAACAAGCTGGTGCGCACCAGCCGCCAGTTCCTGCACGAGCAGGGCCGCGAACCGACCCCGGAGGAGATGGCCGAGCGCCTCTCCATGCCGCTGGAGAAGGTGCGCAAGGTGATGAAGATCGCCAAGGAGCCGATCTCCCTCGAAACGCCGATCGGCGACGAGGAAGATTCGCATCTCGGCGATTTCATCGAGGACAAGAATGCCATCATCCCGGTGGATGCTGCCATTCAGGCGAACCTCAAGGAAACGGTCACCCGCGTCCTCGCCAGCCTCACGCCCCGCGAAGAGCGCGTGCTGCGCATGCGTTTCGGTATCGGCATGAACACCGATCATACGCTGGAGGAAGTCGGGCAGCAGTTCAGCGTGACCCGCGAACGCATCCGTCAGATCGAGGCGAAGGCGCTGCGCAAGCTCAAACACCCTTCGCGCAGCCGCAAGATGCGCAGTTTCCTCGACCAATAATCTGCCGCTTTTCAGCGACATGAGAAAGGGCGGCCTGCGGGTCGCCCTTTTTTATGTCGGTGTAAACCGCTTCTTTACCCCCTTTTGCTTAACCTGCGTTGCGAAGCCCGTCGGCGGATCGGGCAAGACAGGAATCCTGGCATGAGTGAAGCGGCACCCCGCTACCAATTTGGCGATATCGCGCGGATATTGGAGGCGTTGGTCGCCGCCGATGGCACCAGCGCCCACAGCTATGCGATGCGCGCGGGGACTGGCATTGCCCGTGACACGCTGCTGTCGCTCGGCGACCTTGCGGACGCAGCCTATTATCTCTGCCTGCTCCACGGCCGCCATCCCGGCGTCATCGATCATGCCGCAACCCGTTCGGCCGATAATGCCGCGCGCATCTGGCTGATCGGAGCTGCCGACGCCTTCGCCGCCGAACGCGCTTATATTACCCAGGTGACCGTCGCCGCCGGCCCGGTGCCCAGCACCGCTGGCCAGGCCGATTGCGAAACCGCCGTCAGCCAGCAACGCCACGCGCTCGATATGCTCGCCCAATCCGACCGGCGCGGCTGTGCCATGGGCGCGGCGATGGCGCTGGTGCTCGACTGGCGCGCCGTCCGCCAGGTGCTTGATATCGCCGCCCTGCGCGCGGGTATCGAACCCCATGCCTGCACCCTACCCGACCGCGCCGCCACGCTCGATGTCGCCCGCGCGATCGGCGGCGACGATGGCGTCGACCGGGCGATCCAGTTCGGCGCGCGCCAATTGCTCAACCAGCATCGCGGGCTGTGGGACCTGCTCGCAGCCCGCGCCGATGTGCGCGCACGGCAGGGCTGAACCGCGCCGATACCGCCCACACGGCTTGCGCCTGCCCGCTGCATTGCCTAGTTCCGCCATAGTGACAGGCTAAGCAGGCGGACAATGATGCGTTTTGAAGGCACCCAGGATTATGTCGCCACCGACGACCTGAAGGTCGCGGTCAACGCCGCAGTACTGCTGCGCCGCCCGTTGCTGGTGAAGGGGGAGCCGGGCACCGGCAAGACCGTGCTGGCGCAGGAAATCGCGACGGCGCTCGGCGCACCGCTGATCGAATGGAACGTCAAATCCACGACCAAGGCGCATCAGGGCCTGTATGAATATGATGCCGTCGCCCGCCTGCGCGATGGCCAGCTTGGCGACCCGCGCGTCCATGAAATCTCCAATTACATCCGCAAGGGCAAGCTGTGGGAGGCGTTCACCTCGCCTACCCTGCCCGTGCTGCTGATCGACGAGATCGACAAGGCCGACATCGAATTTCCCAACGACCTGTTGCAGGAACTCGATCGCATGGCCTTCCACGTCTATGAAACCGGCGAGACGATCGCGGCGGCCGATCGCCCTGTGGTCATCATCACCTCGAATAACGAGAAGGAATTGCCCGACGCCTTCCTGCGCCGCTGCTTCTTCCATTATATCAAATTCCCCGACCGCCAGACGATGCAGGCGATCGTCGATGTCCATTTTCCCGGCATCCAGAAAATCCTGGTCAGCAAGGCGATGGATATTTTCTACGAGATTCGCGACGTGCCAGGCCTCAAGAAAAAGCCCTCGACCAGCGAACTGCTCGACTGGCTCAAGCTGTTGCTGAACGAGGATATGCCGCTCGACGTCCTCCAGAATAGCGATCCCACCAAGGCGATCCCCCCGCTCCACGGCGCGCTGCTCAAGAATGAGCAGGACATCATGCTGTTCGAACGCCTGGCCTTCATGGCGCGTCGTCAGGGCCGCTAGGGGTTCGGCCCAGCGCAAATCCCGCGCATCCGTTCAAAAAGCCCCTTGCACCCGCGCGCATTGTCTGTAGCCTTCCTGTAACTATTCAACGCCGCGCCAAGACGGTCTGGATCAGGAGCTGGATGCCAATGCCAAAGCGCGCCCTTTTTCTCTTTACCGCCGCCCTCTGTCTGGCCGCACCCTTTGCCGCGCAGGCCGAAGACGCGCCCGAAGCCTGGACGCCGACCGATAGCAGCATCCGCGCGACCGCCGCCGGGATCAGCCTGCCGCACAGCATCGCCACCCTCTCGCTCACCAAGAGCGGCGAGGCCTCGAACGGCGGCCGCGGCGTCGACAATTATGCGCAATATGTCTCGCAGGACGGCGCGGTGCAGGCGACGCTCTACGTCTATCTGCCCACCTATGCCGACGCCTCGCTCGCCGCTTATATGACCGACAAGGCGGTGATGGAGCGTTTCGGCCCCAAGACCCGTCGCACCGCCTATGCCAGCGCGCCCGTCGCGGGACAGGCGGATCGCGCGATCCGTGCCGTCTATGACGATGCGGCCGATGGCGCGCTGACCACGGCGGCGGGCTTCGTCCATGCGGGCCGATGGATCGCCAAGATCCGCGTCACCGGCCCGACCGAACGCCGTGCCGAAGTGCTGGCCGGGCTGGACGCCATGCTCGCGCAGATGACGCTGGACGATCCGGCCTCGCTTCACGCCACCGCCCCTGCGCGGTTCGACGCCTGCCCAGTAGCCGCCAACAAGGACGCGCGCCTTACCCGCACGACCGGGAGCAGCGAAGCCGTGCCGCAAGAGGTCCGGATGCCGCGCGAGGGCAAGGACGCGCTCTGCGTGCGCGGCACCGTTGCGACTGCGCAGGGCAGCTACGACATGCTCCAGCAAGTCGGCCGCACCGACGGCGCGATCATCGTGCCCGTCGATGACAACGGCACCGTCCTCGCCTTCGATCCCGCCGCCAGCGGCACAGGCTATAAGCTGTCGATCCACATGGTCGGTCAGACCGACCTCTACGGCACCTACGACCGCGTCCCTAGCCACAGACAGGTCGCCGCCATCCTCGACGGCAAAGACCCAAACACCGCCAAGGCCAGCGCCACCGCCGCCTACACCGCGACAGGCGACGTGACGCTGGTGCAAGCGACGACCGCCCGCTGACCCCCCTTTCGTCGGATGCTATCGACGGTTAGGGCGAGGGGATGACCCTTCCGTCCGGTGCCACCCGTTTCGCCCGCATCCGCGCTCACCTCGAAACGCTGCGCGTCGCCGACGGGCCGCAGGCCTGGGCCTATGAATTTCTGCTCTTCGGTTTCAAACAGGGCTGGGCCTGCCTGTTCGGCGGGCTGATGCTGGCGCTGTTGCTGGCAACGCATCTCTTCTATCCCGCCGATGCCGCTCTCCACCGCTATGACTTCCTCACCCTCGCCGCGCTGACGATTCAGGGCATGATGCTGGTCTTCCGGCTGGAAAGCTGGCGGGAGGCGAAAGTCATTGCCGCTTTCCACGTCATCGGCACGGTCATGGAATTGTTCAAGACGCAGGCCGGGTCATGGATCTATCCCGAAGCGAGCGTCCTTCACATCGGCGCGGTGCCGCTCTTCTCCGGCTTCATGTATGCCGCCGTCGGCAGCTACATCGCGCGCGTGTGGCGTATCTTCGACTTCTCCTTCACCCACTATCCCCCCGCCTGGGCGACCTTACTGCTTGCGATGGCGATCTATATCAACTTCTTTGCCCATCACTGGCTGCCCGATGTTCGCCTGGTCCTGTTCGCCGCCGCCATCCTGCTCTTCGGACGAAGCTGGGTCGTCTTCACCCCTTGGCGCACGTCACGCCGTATGCCGCTGCTGCTGGGCTTCTTCCTCGTCGCGCTGTTCATCTGGCTGGCGGAAAATATCGCCACTTTCGCCAACGCCTGGACCTATCCCGACCAGCGCGATGGCTGGCACATGGTCAGCTTGGCAAAACTCGGTAGCTGGTACCTGCTGATGATCATCAGCTTCGTGCTTGTTTCGCTGATCCACGGCATAAACCGCAGCCCCGCTCAGATCAGATAGCCGACCTCATACAGGCCCCAGCGCCGCCCGCCGAAAACCAGCGGTACGAACACGCTGCGCAGTGCGCGATAGCGGCCTTCGCCAAGATCCTGGCGATAGGTGTAGAGGAAGAAGTCCCCCTCTCCGTCCAGCGCGCGGCGGGTCTGGCTGTCCATGAAGATCTGGCGGTTGCGCGCATGCTCCATGTTCCAGTGATGCGCGCCGGGCCGCTGCGGCTGGGATCGGGCGCTGATATGGGTGGGCAGATAGCCGTTCATGTCGATCAGGCAGCAGCCCACGATCGCGCTGTCCTGCGCCGTATGCCGATCCAGCGCCGGGCGCAGCATCGCGTCGGCAAAGGCGGTGAAGCCGGTCTGATATTGCGCCGGGTCAGACCCAGCGACGCGGCGATAATCGACGTCGAACAGTTGTGCCGTGCCAATGTGGCCGTCCTCCAACCCCTGCTCGATCAGCGCCCCGATCTCGTCTGCGCCTTCCTCGGCCAGCGCGATATAGCGGCTGTTGCGTGTGCGTTGCGGCCCATGCGCGGCGCTGTTGAGCATCGCATTGGCCATGCCCTCCAGTCCTTCGAGCTGCACCCGCGCCTCGTCGGCCCGCACCGCGCTTTCACTCGCCGACTGACTGAACGCCGCGAGACCATGGCGCAGCGCCGCGACATCGCCATCCGCCGCATCGGTGCAGGCGACGATCGTCTCGGACCGCTCGCCAAATTGCGTCACCAGCGACGCGATTTCGGCCATGCTCAGCCTTAGCCTATCGATGTGCGTACCCACCCCGCGCCCGCGCATGATATTGGCTTCGACGCCATCGATAAGCTGGCGCGCATCGCGATCCAACTGGCCCAGCTTTTCACCGACCGACGCGGCTGACTCTCCCGCCTGTCCCGCCAGCCGCCGGATTTCGTCAGCGACCACGGCAAAGCCCTGAGTCGCCGCACCGCCCCGCGCCGCCTCAATCGCGGCATTGACGCCGAGCAACCGCGTCTGCCGCGCGATCGCCCCCAACTCATCGGACACATCGCCGACCGCTTCGATCACGCGCAGAAACTGGCGCAAATGCCCCTCCAACCCGGTGACATGCTCGACCAGGCCGGTCAGTTCGTCGATCGAGAGGGTGATGACGTCATGCCCCTCGGCAATAATCTGACCGGCGCGCCGCGCGGTCAGGCGCAATTCCTGCGCTGCCGTCACGCTTTCGCCCTGACTCGCCGCCAGCGCATTCATATTCGTCTGCAAATCCGCCAATCGCGCGGACTCAGCCTGAATCCGATTGTTGAGCGCGCTCAGAAACCCGGCTGTCTCGCTGCATTGCAATGCAATGTCACCCGATTGTTCACCCAGATCGGCCAGCAAATCCCCGTTTTTCAAATGCGCCCCGCAGCTTGATGTATGTCTGGATAGTGACGGATTAACCTTGCACTGCAACACTTAATATTGTGCTGTCCTTGTCGTCGCGCTGAATAGCTGGCGACCGGCTTGCATCGGCGCGCGCACTGTCCGACAAGCCTTCCCATGTTGCTCAACTTTCTCGACGCCCTGCGTGCGGCCGGCATTCCCGCCAGCATCAAGGAGCATCTGCTGCTCCTCGAAGCGCTCGACCGCGACGTCATCGCCCGCCGCCCGGAGGATTTCTATTATCTCGCCCGCGCGACCTATGTGAAGGATGAGGGCCTGCTCGACCGCTTCGATCAGGTCTTCGCGCAAGTCTTCAAGGGCGTGTTCAGCGCGGAAGGCGTCGAGGCCGACATCCCCGAAGAATGGCTCCGCCTCGTCGCGGAGAAATATCTGAGCGCGGAAGAGATGGAGAAGATCAAGTCGCTGGGTGACTGGGACGAGATTATGGAGACGCTCAAAAAGCGGCTGGAGGAGCAGAAGGGGCGGCATCAGGGCGGCAATAAATGGGTCGGCACCGGCGGCACCTCGCCCTTCGGCCATGGCGGCTATAATCCCGAAGGCGTGCGCATCGGCGGCGAATCGCGCCACAAGCGCGCGATCAAAGTCTGGGAAAAGCGCGACTTCGCCAATCTCGACAACACGCGCGAACTGGGCACCCGCAACATCAAGGTCGCGCTGCGCCGCCTGCGCCGTTTCGCCCGCGAAGGCGCAGCCGATGAACTTGACCTCGACGAGACCATCCGCGGCACCGCGCGCCAGGGCTGGCTCGACATCCGCATGCGCCCCGAACGGCATAATGCGGTCAAGCTGCTGCTCTTCCTCGACGTCGGCGGATCGATGGACCCGTTCATCACGCTCTGCGAAGAATTATTCTCGGCCGCGACCGGCGAATTTAAAAATCTGGAATTTTTCTACTTCCATAACTGCCTCTATGAAGGTGTGTGGAAGGACAACCGCCGCCGCTTCGCCGAGCGCACGCCGACCTGGGACATTCTCCACAAATATGGCCATGACTATAAGGTGATCTTCGTCGGCGACGCGGCGATGAGCCCCTATGAGATCAGCCATCCGGGCGGATCGGTCGAACATATGAACGAGGAAGCAGGTGCGGTCTGGCTCGAACGGGTCGCCCACACCTACCCCGCCACCGTCTGGCTCAACCCAACACCGCAGGCCCATTGGGGCTATAGCCAGTCCACCCGCCTTATCCGCGACCTGATGAACGACCGCATGTATCCGCTGACGATCGAGGGGATAGACGAGGCGATGCGGGAATTGACCCGGAAGCGGTAAATTGGTCCATTTCGGATGGATGGCCCTTCCTGATGCCATATGGCGTCGAAACGGTCCAAACTCCCGTTGTTACGCCTCCGGTATAGGATCAGCCTTCTCTTCGCCAAACAGGTGGGAGAAGGCTCATGCGCGTCATCTATATTATTCCTGTACTTGCTCTGTCTTTGCCAGCGCCTTTGCTGGCGCAGGATGAAGAATGCACGGCCCAGGAAAAGGCCGTGAACGAAATCACCGGCCTGTTTCTCAAAGATCAGAATGATTTGAACAGTCGGTCGAAAAGCATTCAGGATGACGCGGACAAGGTCGGCATATCTGGCTCCGTGGACCTCAAGATGGTCGAGCAGAAATGGATTTTCGATATCCCGACCGTGGTGATGAAGACCAAGGCGATGGCGCTCGATCTGCCGCAAGTCACCATGAATTTACGCACCTTGTCTTGGGACAACCCCACCATCGTGATGCAGCCAAAGCCGATGGGGCGCTATCCCGAATTTTATTGCAAGGGCGGCTGGATTCCCAAATGCACGGTTAAATGGAAGGACATCATCACCCATGTCCCCGTCACCGAAATGCGGCGGAAAGAAATCAAAATGCACATTCCTGAAACGAAGATGGCGCGCACTGATTTCAAGATGGACATTCCCGAAATTCATTCGGATCGCAAAGAATGGTTCGTCAAAGTGCCCGAAGTCACGCTTGTCAATGTCGTCGTCGAAGCCGAAAAGCTCAAATCGCGCGGCGACGCCCTGGGCGCGGATGCCATGGCCTTGGCCTCCCGCCAGAAAGAGGTCGCGGCAGAGCGCACGGCCGCCCTGTTCCTATGCCACATCACCAGCCTGCAAGCCAAACGGACGGATGTTGCCACCCAGTTCGAAACAGCGCTGGGCAGCATCGACGGCGCGATCGACATGATCCAGAAAAATGGCGGCAATCCGAGCAGTCTTGTCACGGACGCTGGCGGGCCGCCTACCAATTTGCTGGCGCAGCGGCTGGAACTGATTGCCCAGCGCGATCTCGCGCTGAAGCAGATCGACGAGGCCCTGAACATATTGCAAAAGGATCAGGTGCTTCAGGTTGAAAAGACGATCGCGTGACACAAAGCGCGGCCTTGCTCATCAGGGGCAAGGCCGCGCCTTCACACCTTGAACACCACCCCGCCCGTCATCGGCTGCGGCACGCCCGTCGTGCCCGGAAAGCTGATCGGCAGCCCCAGCAGCGCCCGCACCGCCATATAGGCAAAGCCCTGCGCCTCCAGCGCATCGCCGTCCCAGCCCAGGCCATCGACCGGCACCACGTTCAACCCCGTCTGCGCCCGCAGCATCGCCATCAAGGTCGCATTATGCCGCCCCCCGCCCGCGACATGGATGCAGGCGGGGCGTACCGCCAGGTGGTCGATCGCGCGCGCCACGGTCGCGGCGGAAAAGGCGGTCAGCGTCGCCGCGCCATCCTCCAGGCTCAGGCCCATTACCGCTTCAATGGTAAACGCTTCCCGGTCGATGCTCTTGGGCGGCGGCAAATCGAACCAAGGATCGGCCAGCATCGCCGCCAACCGCGCTTCATCGACGCGCCCCCGCCCCGCCGCCGCGCCGCCTTCATCATAGGCCGCATCGCCCTGCGCCTGCATCCAATTGTCGATCAGCCCGCTCGCCATGCCGGTGTCGAACGCGACCAGATCGCCCTCAGTCCCGATCGCGGTGATATTGGCCACGCCGCCCAGGTTCAGGATCGCGGCGGGCTTCGCCAGCCCATCGGCGAGCGCGCGATGATAGACCGGCATCAGCGGCGCGCCCTGCCCGCCCACCGCCACATCGGCGCTGCGCAAGTCGCCAACCACCGTAATGCCAAACGCTCCCGCCAGCGCTGCGCCGTCCCCAATCTGCCAGGTCCAGCCCCGGTCGGGCCGATGCGCCACGGTATGGCCGTGAAAGCCGATCACGCCGATATCCTGTGCCACATGCCCGCTACGCCCCAACAGGTCCGCGACCGCCTCGACATGCAATGCGGTTAGCTCGCTCTCGACCGACGCGATCAGCGGCTCGAACCCCGGCGCGTCCATCGCCATCGCCCTCGTACAGCTTTCCGCCAGCCGCACGCGAAACCCGTCCTCATAGGCTTTGGCGTGAAAAGCGACCGGCGTCACCGCCCCCTCTCCGTCGGTCTCGATCAGCGCCGCGTCGATGCCATCGCGCGACGTCCCGGACATCAGGCCAATTGCCAGCATTCATTGAACTCCGTTCGCCCTGAGCCTGTCGAAGGGCCGTTCTGAAACAAGAAAGAGGCTTCGACAAGTTCAGCCCGAACGGATGAGGGACTTTTCGCCACGCATCGCCAATGCTACAGGCGCGGCCCATGAGCAACTATCAGTCCGATCTTCTGCGCCTGCTCGAAGCGCGCGGCTACATCCACCAGCTTACCGACGCGGCCGGCCTCGACGCCATGGCCACAAGCCAAGTGGTGCCGGGCTATATCGGCTTCGATCCCACCGCCCCGTCGCTCCATGTCGGCAGCCTGGTGCAGATCATGATGCTGCGGCGGATGCAGCAGGCCGGGCACAAGCCGATCGTGCTGATGGGCGGCGGCACGGGCAAGATCGGCGATCCCTCGCTGCGCGACGAGGCCCGCTCGCTGCTGACGGTCGACAAGATCGCGGACAATGTCGCGAGCATCAAGCGTGTATTCGAGCGCTTCCTGACCTTTGGCGATGGGCCGACCGACGCGGTGATGGTCGACAATGCCGACTGGCTCGACAAGCTCGAATATATCCCCTTCCTGCGCGACATCGGCCAGCATTTCTCGGTCAACCGGATGCTCAGCTTTGATTCGGTCAAGCTGCGGCTCGACCGCGAACAATCGCTCAGCTTCCTCGAATTCAACTATATGATCCTGCAGGCCTACGATTTTCTGGAATTGTCGCGCCGTGCATCCTGCCGCCTGCAAATGGGCGGATCGGACCAATGGGGCAATATCGTTAACGGCATCGAACTCGCCCGCCGGGTCGATGGCACCCAGGTCTTCGGCCTCACCTCCCCGCTCATCACCACAGCGGACGGCGGCAAGATGGGCAAGACCGCCAAAGGCGCGGTGTGGCTCAATGCCGACGCGCTCTCGCCCTATGATTATTGGCAATTCTGGCGCAACACGCAGGATGCCGATGTCGGCCGCTTCATGCGCTTGTTCACCGACCTGCCGCTGGAGGAGATTGCCGAACTCGAACAGCTTGGCGGCGCGGAGATCAATCATGCCAAAAAACTGCTGGCCGATGCCGCCACTGCCATGGCCCATGGCACGGACGCCGCCGCCGCCGCCGCCGAAACGGCGCGCAAGACGTTCGAGGAAGGCGCATCCGACGCCAACCTGCCGACCGTCAGCTTGGGCACCGACGGCCTGACCGTCGTTCAGGCGACCGCTGGCCTTGGCTTTGCGCCATCGAACAAGGAAGTCCGGCGCAAACTGGCTGAAGGCGCAATTCGCGTGAATGGTCAGGTCGTGACCGATCCGGCCATGATGTTGAACGCAGGCGATAAATTGAGTTTCGGCGCGAAAAAGCATGGAATGATCATCGCCTGACGGGGAATAGAGTCTAAGCCGGAAATTAACCGTCTCTGGCAGGTTTATGTTCACTGGCGGCTGCGCACGCTGCTGCCATGTCCTCCTTATTCGCCAATCTCGACCATGTCCTGCGCTCGCGTGACCCCGCCGTCGATCAGCGGCGCGCGCCGCGCGATCTGGTTGATTTGCTCAGCCATGTCACGGCGCGCCACCGCGCCCATAGTGTGCGCATCATCAACCTGTCGCCGCTCGGCCTCATGTGCCGCAGCGATGAAGCCTTGGGGGTTGGCGAGCGCATCACCGTGTGGCTCCCGCTGGTGCAGGATATGCCTGCCGACATACGCTGGGTCGAAGATGGCCGGATCGGCATGGAGTTTATCGAGCCGATCAAGCCGCGCATTTACGACGCGCTGATGACGCTCATTCCCCCGCGGCAGACGGCCTGGTAAAAGGCGCCATCGCCGCCCCCTCCGCCGTCTCGATCCGCTGGCGCCCGCGTACCAGCGCTTCGGGCATTTCGGTCCGCAAAAAGTCCAGCATCGCCTCGCGCACATCACAGCGCAGGTCGAACGCCACCCCGGCATTGCGCGCCGACAACAGGCAGCGCAGTTCCAGCGCATCGGCGCGATGGTCGGTCACCTGCAACAGCGCGACGCGCCCGTCCCAACGCGGGTTCGCCTTCGTGACCTCGACCAGCTTGTCGCGGATGCGCGCCACATCGGCGGTCGGATCGACATAGAGGAACACTGTGCCGAGCAGGTCCGACGTCTTGGTCGTCCAGTTCTGGAACGGCTTTTCCAGAAAATAGGACACCGGCACAACCATCCGTCGATCGTCCCAGATGCGGACCACGACGAAGGTCAGCGTGATATCCTCGATCCGCCCCCATTCGCCTTCCACAATCACCACATCGTCCAGCCGGATCGGTTCGGAAAAGGCCATCTGGATGCCCGCGATGAGGTTCTTGAGCGCAGGCTGGGCTGCCGCGCCCACTGCCAGGCCCACCAGACCCGCCGACGCCGCGAGCGTCACGCCGATCGTCCGCACGCCGGGGATCGCCATCAGGATCATCGCGATCACCAGTACCGCGACGATGCTCTGGGCAATGCGATAGAGGATGCGAACGCGGGTATGCCGCTGGCGCGCTTTCAGATTATCTTCGACATTAATGTCCGACCCGCGCTCGATCATCACCCGGATGGCGCGCATCAGCCGCAACAACATCCAGCCGACCAGCAGCGCGAACACCATCTTCGACCCGATCGACCAAAGCCCCTCGACGCGCGGCCCCAGATCCAGCGGCTGCACCCCCGCGCCCAGCGCCAGCAACACCACCAGCCACCGCGTCGGCTGAAACAGCGCGGGCAGCAGCACCGGGTCCATCCGCTGCCGCACAAGCCGCAACGCGATCGCGTAGAGCGCCCAATGGATCAGAAACGCGGACACCACCGCCGCCATGATCGAGAAGGCGGCGGTCGATGTGATATGGGTCAAGCTGATGTCGGTCATGCAGGGGCAACGCGACCAAGCGGGCATTTGTTTCGCAGGTGCAGCATAACTTCCGAGGGTTTGGGCTTCTTTCCTCCCCGCCCGCTTGCGGGAGGGGCAGCGAGACTTAATGACCCCGGCCCTTCGCCGGGGGAATTTAGTCGCAGCGGGGCGGGTCAACGCACCGTCGCGTCTGCCCACCCCCTAACCCCCTCCCGCCAGCGGGAGGGGGAATAACAAGCATTCTTAATGATCAGCGTCGATTGAACGCGATTGTCTCACTTGCTGCAAAGGGAGGCTTGACGACGGCTTCATACCAATCAGTGCGAAAATCGGGAAGCACCGCAAGATAAGTAATGAGATCTTCCCAGCCCTTTTCTTCCTCATGGAACGTCCAAACACGACCAGCCGCTTTTACATCGCAGCAGATCAGATCGGTAATAATCTCATCCCGTTTGTAGAAAACGACCGCATCAATATCGGGTAGCGGCAATTGAGCGAGAATGGATGGCGTAATGGTCATCGCGTCATGCTGACCTGCGGACAGGATATCCGCAGTTCGTAATCACGATATTTTCGAACGACAGCCACAACAAACTCACCCTCCCCTCAGCAACCCCACAGCCGCATCCTTCTCGAACAGATACAAGCACACCCGCGCCGCCTGCCCCCGCGCGCTGTCCAGCCCGCCGTCGCGCTCAATCAGCAACCGTGCGTCATCGCGTGCCGGGTCGATCAGCGCCGCCATATGTTCAGGCGTCGCCAGCTTGAGCGCCGCCTCGCCCGATTGCCGCGTGCCCAGCACTTCGCCCGCGCCGCGCAGCCGCAAATCTTCCTCGGCGATCAGAAACCCGTCATTGGTCTCGCGCATCAGCGCCAGCCGCGCGCGTGATGTCTCGCCCAGCGCGCCGCCCCGGATCAGCAGGCACACCGACGGCTTGTCGCCGCGCCCCACCCGCCCGCGCAACTGGTGCAACTGCGCCAGGCCGAAGCGTTCGGCCCCCTCGATGATGATCAGGCTGCTATTGGGCACATCGACGCCCACCTCGATCACCGTGGTCGCGACTAATATCTGCGTGCGGTTGGCGGCAAAGGCCTCCATCGCCGCATCCTTGTCCGGCCCCTTCATCCGGCCATGGACCAAGCCGACCGCCTCGCCAAATCGCAGCCGCAGCGATTCCGCCCGCGCCTCGGCCGCGGCCTGATCGCTCGTCTCACTTTCCTCGACCAGCGGGCACACCCAATAGGCCTGCCCCCCGCTCCCCACATGGCGGGCCAGCGCATCGACCACCTCGTCCAGTCGCGTCGCGGCCATCACCACCGTCTGGATCGGCTGCCGCCCCGGTGGCATTTCGTCCAGCTTGGACACTTCCATCTCGCCATAATAGGTCAGCGTCAGCGTGCGCGGGATCGGCGTCGCCGTCATCACCAGCAGATGCGGCGCCTGCGCCGCCTTGTTGGCCAGCATCATCCGCTGCGCGACGCCAAAGCGATGCTGCTCGTCGATCACCGCCAGCCCCAGCGCCTTATACTGCACCTTTTCCTGAAAGATCGCATGGGTGCCGACCAATATGTCGATGCTGCCATCGGCCAGCCCCATCAACGTCGCCTCGCGCACCTTGCCCTTGTCGCGCCCGGTCAGGATGGCGATCTCGACCGGCAGCCCGGACGCCATCTTGCGCAGCGTCTCATAATGTTGCCGCGCCAATATCTCGGTCGGGGCCAGCATCGCCCCCTGCATCCCCGCTTCGACCGCATTGAGCAGCGCCATCAGCGCCACCAGCGTCTTGCCAGACCCCACATCCCCCTGCAGCAGCCGCAGCATCGGCGTCGCCTGCGCCATGTCACCCTCGATCTCGCCGAATGCGCGCCGTTGCGCCCCGGTCGGCGCGAAGGGCAGCTTCAACATCGCCCGCAACCGCCCGTCGCCCGCGATCGGCACGCCTCGCCGCCGCCGCGACGATTGCCGCACCAGCATCAACGCCAGTTGCCCCGCCAGAATCTCGTCATAGGCCAGCCGCTCGCGCGCCTGGGCATCGGACGGATCGGCATGAATGCGCGTGAGCGCCGCGCGCCACCCCGGCCAGCCCTTTTGCGCCAGCAGGCTGGGTTCGATCCATTCGGGCAGGTCGGGCGCGCGAGCCAGCACCTGCGCCACCAGATCGCGCATCCGGTTGTTGGTCAGCCCGTCGGACAGGCCATAGACCGATTCGCGCGCAGGAACGCTGCCCGCCTCGTCCGGTGGCAGCACATCGGGATGCACGATCTGGAGCGTCTCGCCATAGCTTTCCAGCTTGCCCGACACGAATTTCGCCTCGTTCAGCGGCAACAGCTTGCGCGGCCAACCGCTATTCTTGCCGAAATAGACGAGCGACACATAATTGCCGTAGCGATCGGTCGCCTGCACCCGAAACGGCGTCCGCGCGCCGCCGCTGGCCTTATAGTCCACCGGCGTCAGTTCGATGCCGATCACCCGCCCCGCATCGGCCATGTCCAGTTCGTCGGTCAGGTGCCGGTCGACCCAACTGACCGGCAAATGAAAGGCGATATCGACCGCACGCGCCAGCCCCAACCGCTCCAGCGGGCGGGCCAGCGCCGGGCCAATGCCCTTAAGGACAGAGATTTCGGCAAAGAGCGGATTGAGAATATCGGGTCGCATGTCTATCTGCTGCGCTCTAGCTTAGCCGGGTCGGTCATACAAACACCCCATCGGCTTTTTCCGCGTGCCCGCCAAAGGAACAAATTGTGAACGACAATCCCCAGATGCGCCGCATGAAATTCCGCGCCTGGCACCGTGGCACGCGCGAAGCGGACTATACCGTGGGCGGCTATTTCGAACGCTATCATGCCGAATGGAATGAAGCCGACATCGCCTGGTTCGAACGCTTCATGGACGAACAGGATGCCGACATCATCGGCTGGGCCTTGGGCACCATCCCCGTGCCCGACGAATGGAAAGGCCCGATGATGGACAAATTCCTGAAACTCGATTTCGTGAAGATCGAGAACTGATCTGCTCCCCTCCCGCTTGCGGGAGGGGCCGGGGGTGGGCCTGCGCTACCTCTGTTCGACCAGCCCACCCCTAACCCCTCCCGCTTGCGGGAGGGGGACGAGTAGTGACAATGACCGATCTCCAAACCATCCTCCGCGCCAAAGCCCCGCTGACCCTGTCGGGCGTGCCTGCCGGGTTCCAGCCCTGGCTGCTCGCTGACATCGCCCGCGCGGCCTATGGGTCGGGTCAGGCGCGCGCGCTGTTCATCGCCGCCGATGAGCAGCAGATGCGCGCCATCGCCGACACCGCCCATTATTTCGCGCCAGAGATCGGCATCATCGAAATCCCCGCCTGGGATTGCCTGCCCTATGACCGGGCCAGCCCCTCGCTGCGCGCCGCCTCGGCGCGTCTGGCGGGCCTCCACGCGCTACAAGCCGCGCCCAAGGCACCGCAACTGGTCGTCACCACGCTCGCCGCCATGACGCAGCGGACGCTCACCCCCTTCCGCGTGCGGCAACTCGTCGCGCATCTCGCGCCCAAGGAGCGGATCGCGATCACGCGCCTCGCCGCCATGCTCCAAGGCAATGGCTATGTCCGTACCGACACCGTGCATGATCGTGGCGAGTTCGCCATTCGCGGCGGCATTGTCGACCTCTTCCCCGGCGGCGAGGACCAGCCACTCCGCCTCGACTTTTTCGGCGACGAGATCGAAACCGTCCGCCGCTTCGACCCGGCCGACCAGCGCACCACCGGCAGCGTCGATGGCTTCACCCTGCTCCCCGCCTCCGAAGCGTTGCTGGACGAAGAGACGATCAAGCGGTTCCGCAGCCGCTATCGCGAAACCTTCGGCGCGACCGCAACCGGCGATCCGCTCTATCAGGCGGTCAGCGAAGGCCGCCGCCTCGCGGGCATGGAACATTGGCTGCCCTTGTTCGAGGAGAAGCTGGTGCCGCTCGCGGACCATATCGGCGCGGATACCGTCATCATCCGCGACCATGGCGTCGCCGGAGCCGCCGATGCCCGGTTCGAAGCGATCCGCGACTATCATG
This sequence comes from Sphingobium sp. MK2, assembly GCF_040170545.1. Taxonomy (NCBI): domain Bacteria; kingdom Pseudomonadati; phylum Pseudomonadota; class Alphaproteobacteria; order Sphingomonadales; family Sphingobiaceae; genus Sphingobium; species Sphingobium sp. MK2. The sequence goes on along the minus strand of NZ_JAZDXA010000010.1, from coordinate 19,862 downwards.
CCAACCGGGTGCAGGCCAAAACCTCAGACCCCGGCGCCTATCGCCCGCTCAAGCCCGACCTGCTCTATCTCGACACCGCCGAATGGAATGCCGCCGTCGCCACCTGGCCGATGCACGCCACCACCCCCTTCCACGAACCCGCCAGCGCCGATGTGCTGGACTTCGCGGTCGATGGCCCGCGCGACTTCGCGCCGGAACGCGCGCAAAATATCAACATCTACGAAGCGGTCGGCAAACATATCGCCGCGCTGCAACGCGCCAAGAAAAAAGTGGTGATCGCCAGCTATTCGGGCGGCGCGCGCGAACGATTGTCCGGCCTGCTGCTCGACCATGGCGTCAAGCGCCTCGCCGCCGCCGATGGCTGGCAGGAAGCGCTTGGGCTAGCCGCCAATGGCAGTGTAACGCTGACCGTCCTGCCGCTCGACCATGGCTTTGCCGCCCCCGATGTCGCGGTCCTGACCGAACAGGATATGCTGGGCGACCGCCTCGTCCGCCGCGCCAAGCGCAAGAAGAATACCGACGCCTTCCTTGCGGAACTCGCCACCCTGTCGCCCGGCGACCTCGTCGTCCACATGGACCATGGCATTGGCCGCTATGAAGGGCTGACCCAGATTCCGGTCAGCAAGACGGCGCATGATTGCGTCGCCTTGAGCTATGCGGGCGGCGACAAGCTGTTCGTGCCGGTCGAAAATCTCGAAGTCCTCTCCCGCTACGGATCGGACAGCGATGGCGTCGGCCTCGACAAGCTGGGCGGCGAAGCCTGGCAGCGGCGCAAGGCCAAGATGAAGGAGCGCATCCGCGAAATCGCGGGTGAATTGCTCAAGACCGCCGCCGAACGCGCGCTGCGCGCCGCCACCGTCGCCGAACCCGATGTCGCGGGCTACCCCGCCTTTGTCGATCGCTTCCCCTATCAGGAAACCGAGGATCAGGACCGCGCGATCAGCGACGTGATCGAGGATCTGGGGTCGGGCAAGCCGATGGATCGCCTCGTCTGCGGCGATGTCGGCTTCGGCAAGACAGAAGTCGCCCTGCGCGCCGCCTTCGTCGCGGCGATGGCGGGGATGCAGGTCGTCCTCATCTGCCCCACCACCCTGCTCGCGCGCCAGCATCATATGCAGTTCGAAGAGCGCTTCCGCGGCTTCCCGGTCAATATCGGCCGCCTCTCCCGCCTCGTCCCCGACAAGGAGGCGAAGGCGGTCAAGGCGGGCCTCGCCGATGGCACCGTCGATATCGTTGTCGGCACCCATGCGCTGCTGACCAAGGGCATCGACTTCAAGCGGCTCGGCCTCGTCATCGTCGATGAGGAACAGCGTTTCGGCGTCACCCACAAGGAACGGCTGAAGTCGCTTAAAACCGACGTCCATGTCCTGACGCTCACCGCCACGCCCATCCCGCGCACGCTGCAAATGGCCATGTCGGGCCTGCGCGAACTGTCGGTCATTCAGACGCCGCCGGTCGATCGCCTGGCGGTCCGCACCTATATCATGCCCTGGGACGGCATCGTCATCCGCGAAGCGTTGCTGCGCGAACATTATCGCGGCGGGCAGAGCTTCTTCGTCGTGCCCCGCATCGCCGATCTCGCCGAAATCGAGGAATTCCTCCGCACGGACGTCCCCGAAATCCGCTCCGTCGTCGCCCATGGCCAGATGTCGGCGACCGAAGTGGAGGAACGCATGTCCTCCTTCTACGACAAGCGCTATGACGTGCTGCTCTCGACCACCATCGTCGAATCCGGCCTGGATATCCCCAGCGCCAACACGCTCATCATCCACCGCGCCGACCGCTTCGGCCTCGCCCAACTCTATCAGCTGCGCGGCCGCGTCGGCCGGTCGAAGACGCGCGCCTATGCCTATATGACGACGCCCGCCAACCGCATCATCACCGAAACCGCGGAAAAGCGTTTGAAGGTCTTGTCGGACCTCGACACGCTCGGCGCAGGCTTCCAGCTCGCATCGCACGATCTCGACATTCGCGGCGCGGGCAATCTCGTCGGCGACGAACAATCGGGCCATATCCGCGAAGTCGGCTTCGAACTTTACCAATCGATGCTGGAAGAAGCGATCATGGATGCCAAGGCGGGCGGCGTCGGCCTCGAAATCCGCCGCGACAGCTTCTCGCCACAAATCAGCGTCGATGCGCCGATCATGATCCCCGACGATTATGTCCCTGACCTTGACCTGCGCATGGGCCTCTACCGTCGCCTCAACGAACTGGAGGACCGCCAGGCGCTCGAATCCTTCGCCGCCGAACTGATCGACCGTTTCGGCAAACTGCCGGCCCCTACGCAGAATCTGCTCAAGATCATCGAGATCAAGCAGAATTGCATGAAGGCCAATATCGCCAAGATCGACGTGGGGCAAAAGGGCGCACTGGTCAGCTTCTTCGAAGACAGTTTCCCCAATCCGGCGGGCCTCATCGCCTATGTCCAGCGGCTCGACGGCGTCGCGCGCCTGCGCCCGGACAGCAAGATCGTCGTCAACCGCGCCTGGGCCGATCCCGCCGCGCGGCTCAACGGCGCCCTGCAATTGTCGAAGGGGCTGGCCAAGGCTGCGGCCTGACCGGGGCAGGACTTTGTCGCTTGTCAGCAATGATCTGGCAACAGTGGATACCTACATCTAGCTCAGGTGATCGGGCAACATAGCCTGACGCCAACAAGCAGGAGAATGACATGAGTTTGACCCTTATCGCCCTGGCGGCCGCGGCCGCCACCCACACCGTTCCACTCACGCATCAGGGCACGCCGGTTCAGGCGATCTACACCGCCCGTGCCGACGTCCAGACACGAACCGTGGGTGCCAAGACGCCCAATCGCATGGACATGCAACGCTGCAACTGGACCGCCACGGTCGTCGTCGACCGCAAGCTGGATCACGGCCCCGCGCTGGCCCGCACCATCGCCAGCGATACCCGCTTTTCGGGCAGCGAGTCTGGGGCCTGCTCGCGTGGCAAAAATCTCGAACAGCGGGTGCTGGCCCAGCATGGCGATCGCATCCATTCGACCTTGATGGCGATGGCCGAGCGCGATCGCGCGCCCTTGATGGCGGAACTGGATTCGGTGCGCGCGCTTGCGTCGAACTGATTTCGCCATGCGGCTGGCATGGGCGGCGGCGCTGGGCGTCGCAGCCCATGCCATTCCCGCGGTCGCGCAGGATCGCGGCCTTGCCGCCACGATCGAAGCCGCCAGTGACGAACGCCGCCGGGGCCTGAGCTGGAGCGATGGCGATCCGGTGCTGCGCGGCACCTTGTCCGTCCCCGTCGCCTCCGGCCTCAGCCTCGATGGCGCAGCCACCACCCTGTGGGGCAGCACCCGCCATGGCGGCGCCGACGCGGCGATCGACATCGGCCCAAGCTGGTCGCAGCAGATCGGCGGCTGGCGGCTGACCGCGCAGGGCCGCTACCATCTTTTCCCCGGTGCCTCGGATCAGGGCTATGGCGAAGTCGGCGCACAGGCGGGCTTCCTCATCGGCCCGGCCAGCGTCGACATCGCCGCTCATTATGCCCCGCGCCAATCGGCGATCGGCGGCGACAATCTCTATGTCTCGGCCGCCGCCGCCGTCGCGGTCCCCGGCACGCCCTTTACCGTGTCGGGCCATGTCGGCCGCTCGTCGGGCAGCGTGCGCGACCCTCTCGCCGCCGCCCGCCTGCGCCCCGATGGCAGCTATTGGGACCATGGCGTCGCGCTCGACTGGTATCGCGGCCAATGGTTCGCCGGCATCCGCTATGCCGGCAGCAGCATCGACGGCCCCGCCCGTACCCATGCCGGCGACCGCCTGATCGCGCGCGTCGGCATCAGCCTCTAAGCGCACACCCATCCAGCGCTTGTCGCGCCCGCCGCAATGCCATAGCGTGCGCGTCTTATCCCAATGGAGGCGCGCGCTATGGCTGTCGAACTGACGATACTGGCATGGTCGATGGTCCTGCTGTTCGTCCACATCTTTGCCGCCGCGCATTTCAAGACCAAACAATATGGCCCGCGCTGGAACATGGGCGCGCGCGACGAAAAACTCCCGCCGCTCCATCCCCTCGCCGGACGCCTCACCCGCGCCCAGGCCAATTTTCAGGAAACCCTGCCGATCGCCATCGTCGCGCTGATCGGCGTGGTGCTGGCGGGCCGCACCAGCGACACCACCGCGCTCGGCGCCTGGATCTGGCTCGGCGCGCGCCTCGCCTATCTCCCCGTCTACGCGCTTGGCATCCCGATGATCCGCACGCTGATCTTCCTCGTCAGCCTGATCGGCCTCGGCATGGTCCTCTGGCCCCTGCTCGGCCTCTGACCCTTGCCCCGCGCGCCCGCGCCCGCTAAGCGGCCGCCCCATGACAGCGCATAAACCCGGCGATCCGACCACGCTCAACCGCCTCTATGGCCGCCAGTCGGGGCACAAGCTGCGCCAGGCGCAGCAGGAACTGGTCGATACCCTATTGCCCGCCGTGTCGGTGCCGGACGAAGGCCCGATCACAGCCGCCGACCTCTTCGGCTATGACCGCCCGCTCCATTTCGAGATCGGCTTTGGCGGTGGCGAGCATATGGCCTGGCGCGCCGACCTGCTGCCCGACCATGGCTTTATCGGCTGCGAGCCGTTCCTCAACGGCGTCGTCACCGCGCTTGGCCATATCCGCGACGGCGCGCTCGGCAATGTCCGCGTCCATATGGGCGATGCCCTGACCGTGCTGAACCGCATCCCCGACGGATCGCTCAGCTTCGTCTATCTGCTCCATCCCGACCCCTGGCCCAAGGCGCGCCACGCCAAGCGTCGGATGATGAACCCCGGCCCGGTCGCGATGATCGCGCGCAAACTCAAGCCGGGCGGGGAATTTCGCTTCGGCACCGATCATCCCGTCTATCTGCGCTGGGCGCTCATGGTGATGAACGGCCATCCCGATTTCGACTGGCTAGCCAGCGACCCCAAGGATTTCCTCACCCGCCCCGGCGGCTGGCCCGAAACCCGTTATGAGGCGAAAGCCCGGCGGCTCGGCCATGAAGTCTGGTACTTCCGTTACCGGCGCATCTGAACGGCGCGGCTGCCCTAATCCGCGCCGGTCAGCATCGCGGCATAGTCAAGCGGGTCGACATTGCTACCAGACAGCACCACCACGCTGACCCCGTCCTGCGGCGGCGCAAGCCCTTGCATCATCGCCGCCAGCGCCACCGCCCCGCCCGGCTCGACCACCAGCTTGAGCGTCGAAAAGGCAAAGCGCATCGCCTCGCGCACCTGCCGATCAGTCACCACCAGCCCACCCGTAACCAGCGCCTTGTTGATGAGAAAAGTCATCGCACCCGGCATCGGGGCCTGCAACGCATCGCAAATCGACCGCGCATCCGCCGCCACAGCCTCGCGCACCCCGCTGCGCAGCGACCGGGCGGTATCGTCAAACCCCGCCGGTTCGACCGTATAGATTGCGGCATCGGGCACCTGCGCCTTCACCGCCGTCGCGATCCCCGCCGTCAGCCCACCGCCACCGCAACACACCAGCACTTGCCCCAGCGTCGCGTCCCGTTCCTTCACCTGCTCGACAATCTCCAGCCCCACCGTCCCCTGCCCGGCGATGATGAACGGATCGTCGAACGAGGGCACCAGCGTCGCGCCGCGCTGCTCCGCCAATGTGGTCGCAATCGCCTCGCGACTCTCGCGCAGCCGGTCGTACGTCACGACCTCCGCCCCCAGCGCGCGCGTATTGGCGAGCTTGATCGCGGGCGCATCGGCGGGCATCACGATCGTTGCCGCGATCCCCAGCAGCCGTGCGGCGTCGGCGACGCCCTGGGCATGATTGCCCGATGACCAGGCGACCACGCCCGCCGCCCGCTCCGCCGCATTCAGCCGCGCCAGCCGGTTATAGGCCCCGCGAAATTTGAACGACCCGGTCCGCTGCGCGCCCTCGAACTTGAGCAACACCCGCCGCCCGCACAGAGCGTTGAGCCGATCATTTTCGATCAGCGGGGTACGGACGGCCGCGGCCGCGATGATCCAGGCAGCGTCGGAAATGTCGGATGGGGTGATGGCAAACGGATCGGGCATGCCGCATCCTAGCGTCATGACCGATCCGCGCGCAATCAGTGCATCGCGCTCCAGCGATCGGCCATCAGGCGAATGTCGATGGCGAGCGACAGCGGATTGAACGGCTTGTTCAATATCCCGGCGGGATCGAGCACCCGCATTTCCTCCTCCGCCTCATGGCCGGCACTGTCGGTCAGGAAAATGACCGGCATCTTTGCAAAAGCAGGGTCTCGGCGCAGCCGCCGCAACAGGTCTGCCCCGCTCATATCGGGCAAACGATAGTCGAGCATCAAAATGTCCGGCCGCGCCTGCTGCTCCAGGCACAGGTCGAGTGCCGCCGCGCCGCTCGCCACGCTGCGAATGGTCATGTCGGTGTCCAACAGTGTCGCCATCTCGACCACCAGTCGCATGTCGCTGTCATTATCGACATGCAATATTCGATAGTTCTGGCTCATCGCCACTGGCTTTCCTGCTATACGATGGGGCTGGCTCATGTCGTGATCATCCCCTTCCGCCACCGCAGGAAGCGGCGATCGAGCGCGATCCCTCGCACCATGAACAACTGCATCGGAATCGCCCACAGGCTATGCAGCCCCTGATAGACTTTGGGAGTCAGTTCAGGCTGCACCAGCGTCGTCACATGGATCGCCACCGCCAGAAACTGGCAGGCGGTCGACCAGAGCGGCCAATACTCGTCGCTTCGCAAACTCAGCCACAAAAAGGCGACCAGACACGCCGCATCCACCTGCAACAGCGAATAGGACGTCATCTGCCAGTCACGCTCGACATAGGTGACGAGCGCGATGGCCACCGTCTTGAACAGGACGATGGCCGCACCCACCCGTCCGGTCGCGCCGCCCTTCGCCGCTGCATAAATGCAGCAGCAAAGGGTCATGATCCAATAGGTCAGAAGCAGCATGGCCGTGGGGTCACTTCAAGATCGCAGGCACCGCATCATTGCGGATCTGGTTACGCAACCTCACGCAGTTGCGCTTCTTCGACGAAAGGCAGCGGACAGATCGGCCCGATCGAACACCCAATCTCGACCTTGCGCAGGTTGGAGTCCATCTTCATCTCGATGAGCTTCTGATGCGCGCTGACAAATGCGCCGCGCCCCGCCACGATCGTCGAAAAGCCATTGGCGATATCTTCCAGCACCGGCTGCGTCATCGCATCGTTCAACTGCGCGTCGCCAAAGGCTTCCAGCACATCGGTCGTCAGCATCGACAGCTTCTTGAGCGCCCCGTCGATCGCATTATGCGTACGGCCGATATCGGTCACGACACGGCGGGCGAGCATCGGATTATAATCAGGCATGGCATATCCCCTCGCGGAACCGCATGGCTCCACGTTGCTACGGTTAAAAAGATGGAAAGGTCGGGCGGCGTCGTCAGGGTCAGGACAGGACGACGAACGCACCCTTGCTGATGATGATGATCGCCGTCGCGGTGATCATCAGGAAAAAGGCAATCCGGGCTATCGCATATAGCCTTTGCTGAACGGTCAGGTCATTCGTCTTGCCTCCGATGGGCGGCAGGCCGATCCGTTCGACTAACGTCACTGGCTCGGCAGCCGGTAGGTCCATAATGGTGGAATCCTGCGGGTCATCAAGGCGTGACGGCTTTAATTCAAATTGTTTGAACGGCTGCGCACTCTCCGCATCCATCAGAATGCGGGCCGCATCGCGCCGGTTTTCCGCGCCCAGCGTGACGCGGGCACGGTGGATATATTGGTCGACCGTCTGGTGCGACAGGCCCACTTCAGGCGCGATTTCCTTGGAGCTGCGTCCGCTCGCGGCAAGGCGCAGACATTGTTTCTGCACGTCGGACAGCTTGGCAATCCGGTCTTCCAACATGCGTCTTCCCTGCCTCTGCGACGATATGGGCCTGGCCTTAGTCATAAACGGATACCATGAAACGGGGGCAGAATTGCCTCTTATTAATGTGAAGCTGTTTCCTATCCCTGAATCTTGTTTAGAAAAATCGGAAATTTCGGACATATCTGATCTGGCGTACAGCCCACTGGCCCCGCCGCCGGTCCTGTCGCATAATCGCGCCCATCCTGCAGGAGTCCCAGCGCATGACCAGCCTAACCCTATACACCAACCCCATGTCGCGCGGGCAGATCGCCCGCTGGATGCTGGAGGAAACCGGCGTTCCCTATGAAACCGTGATTCTCGACTATGGCACGACCATGAAGGCACCCGACTATCTCGCCATCAACCCGATGGGCAAGGTGCCCGCGATTCGCCACGGCGACACGGTGGTCACCGAATGCGCCGCCATCTGCGCCTATCTCGCCGACGCCTTCCCGGCCGCCAATCTTGCGCCGCCCACCGATGCGCGCGGCGCCTATTATCGCTGGCTTTTTTTCGCCGCCGGGCCGCTCGAAGCTGCCATCACCAACAAGGCGATGGGCTTCGTCGTCCCCGAAGGCCGCGAGCGCTCGGCAGGCTATGGCTCGCTCGACGATGTGTTGCATGCGCTCGAACAGGCGGTGTCGGGGCCGCAATGGATTTGTGGCGATCAGTTTACCGCCGCCGATGTCTATGTGGGGTCGCAAATTGACTGGGGGCTCGCCTTCGGCACCATATCGGCCTCGCCCGCCTTCACCGCCTATGCCGATCGCCTGCGCGCGCGTCCGGCCTATCAGCGGCAGAAGGCGATCGACAACGCCCTCATCGCCGAGATGAAGAAGCCGGACTGATCCACGCCGTTCGTGGCGCGCAAGGTCGAAACACGGCATGTCGCGGACACGCAAAACCAAAAAGGCCCGGCGGATCGCTCCGCCGGGCCTTTTTTCATGCCGTCATTCTGCGAGATCAGTCGCGGCTGCCGCCCATGAAGCGCAGCAGGAACAGGAACATGTTGATGAAGTCGAGATAGAGGTTCAGCGCCCCCATGATGACCGTCTTGCCCATCATGTCCGTGCCCGCAACATGGGCATAGATGCTCTTGATCTTCTGCGTGTCATAGGCCGTCAGCCCGGCGAACAACAGCACGCCAACGCCGCTGATGACCAGATCCATCACGCTGGAGCGGAGGAACAGGTTGATCAGCATCGCGACGATCAGGCCGACCACACCCATGATCAGGAAGGTGCCGAAACCCGACAGATCCTTCTTGGTGGTGTAGCCGAACAGGCTGAGGCCTGCGAACGCCGCCGCCGTCGCGAAGAAGGTCTGCGCGATCGACGTGCCGGTATAGACCAGGAAGATTGACGAGAGCGACAGGCCCATCACCGCGGCATAAGCCCAGAACAGACCTTGCGCGGCCGCCGTCGACAGCTTGTTGATGCCAAAGCTCAGCACCATCACGAAAGCCAGCGGCGCGAACATGATGACATATTTCAGAATGCCGGGGCCGCCCAGCACCTGCGCGGCCATGCCGCTCGACGCGAACAGCATGGCGACGATGCCCGTCAGCAGCACGCCGCTTGCCATATAATTATACACCGACAGCATATAGGCGCGCAGACCGGCGTCGAAAGCCGCGCTGCGATCAGCGGTCGCGCCGCCAAAGCCCGCCATATTCGAACGGGTGTCGGAACGGGGGTCGGACCAGTTGGCCATGAAAATCGTCTCCTTTGTCGGTCATCCAATGCCGACACCTCCATTATCGGCATTTTGGCCGCCGGATTCAAGTCTGCTATGGTCCAGCATTCTTACGTTACAATTGGCGCGGCCGGGCGCAAGCGGCTATCCCCACCCCATGCATCGCCTGTTCGTCGCCATTCGCCCTCCCGCCGGCCATCGGGCCGCGCTGCTTGCGATCATGGGCGGCATCGCGGGCGCGCGATGGCAAAGCGACGCCCAGTTGCATCTGACCCTGCGCTTTGTCGGCGAAATCGATCGACATCGCGCCAATGATCTGGCCGATGCGCTGCAAGCCATCCGCTTTGCATCTTTCGCCGTCCGCCTATCGGGTGTCGGCACCTTCGATCGCAAGGGCATCGTCGATACGCTTTGGGCCGGGGTCCAGCCGCGCGAGCCGCTCGCCAGCCTCCATCGCAAGATCGACCGCGCCTGCGTCGCGGTCGGCCTGGCCCCTGAAGAGCGGGCCTATCTCCCGCACGTCACCTTGGCGCGCTTTGGCCGCAGCGGCGGCGCTGTCGAGCCGTTTCTAGCCCGCCACGCCGCCCTCGCCAGTCCATCCTTCACCGTCGACGGCTTTACGCTGTTCGAAAGCCGTCTCGGCCATGGCGGCGCGAGCTATCATGCCATCGATCATTATGGGGGCGACCCCGATTAAACTGGGCCGCCCACCCAATGTCACTTCGCGGCGATCACGCCACAGGCGATGCGCCCGCCGGCATTGCCGGCCGGGTCGCTCTTATTGTCGTCAGCCTGGGCGTGGATGACCACGGCCGCGCCATCGGCGTCCAGCAAGGGCGTCGCGCCGCTGCGGATCGTCCCACCCGCGATATGATATTCGATTTCCCCCGTGCCGTCTGGTCCGACCAGCATATTGGGCATGTCACCCATATGCATCCCGGCCGGATTATCCATGCCATGCTGGCGGCCTGTCGGGTTCCAATGCCCGCCCGCGCTGGTAAAGTCCGGTCCGGTACAAAGCCCTGTTGTGTGAACATGCACGGCATGCAGGCCCGGCGTCACGCCCATCGCCTTGACCACCACATGCAGGCCATCGGCCGCTTCGGTGATCCGTGCCTCGCCCCGCGCCGCGCCATCGCCAGCCATCAGCTTGGCACCCGCCATCGATGCGGCCGTCGAGGCAGTATTGGAGCCAGTGGTGGCGCAGGCACTGACGGCCAGGGCTAAAGGCAGGGCGGCAAGAAGCGGGGAAAAGCGCATAGCGGACTCCTAAAGGACATGAATGAACAGGCAACGCGACAGACGGGCTTTTGTTGCCGATCCGTATCGTCCTATCATCACGCACCCGCAATAATCACGACTTTCCCGCATGATCGCGCGATCAGGCGCGCAACAGGCACATCCACGTCGGCCGCTCCCTGGCCATCGACCACCGGATGGACGACAGCGCCCGCAAGCTGGTCCGGTATCGCCAGCACATCGGCGTGCGTCCGCTGCTCAAGCGGGTTGGATTGAACTCGGCTCGTGATCGCGGACGCGGGACCGGGGGAAGGGATCGCATGTCATCGAGCCTTACAGAGTGCGCGGCATCCGCCCTCCTCCGAAGATCGTCACCCGGTCCTGCCACAAGCACAAAGAAAAAGGGGCTGGTCTTGCGACCAGCCCCTCATCCATTCTCCATCCCGAAGGACGGAAAATCTTACATGCCCGAACCGGGACCGTAGGTGATTTCCACGCGACGGTTCTGCAGTTCGCGAACGCCGTCGGCGGTTTCGACGCGGGGGTTCGTTTCACCGAACGCCTGGGTCATCATGACGCCGTCAGGGATACCCTTCGAAGCCATATAAGCCTTCACGCTGTCAGCGCGACGCTGCGACAGACCAACGTTGTAAGCGGCCGAACCCGACTTATCCGCATAACCGGCCAGCATGACCTGGGCGCTGCCGCAGTTGCTGTAGGCCGAAACCGCGTTGTCCAGAATGGTGGCGGCGTCAGGCGTGACGTCCGACTTGTCCCATTCGAAGAACACGATGTACGGTCCGGGGCTGCATTCCGCGACCGGAGGCGGCGGAGGAGGCGGCGGCGGGGGCGGCGGGGGCGGCGGCGGGGGCGGCGGAGGAGCCGCTTCAGCCGGCGAACCGAAGTTGTAGGTCAGGCCGAGCAGCAGGCTGTGCGTACGCAGCTTGGTGTCTGCGGTCGAACCGGCCTGGCCGTACACGCTCTGATATGCCGGGATCAGCTTGATATCGTCCTGGTTGAAGAAACGATATTTCAGCGAAACGTCGACATTGTTGGTGACGGGGTAACGCACGCCGGCCAGAGCCTGCCATGCAAAACCCGTGTCGCTGTCATTGACGATGTCCGAGGCAACCTTGGCGCGCGAAACGCCAACACCACCGCCGACGAAGCCCTGCAGGCCATCATCGGGACCAAAGTCCAGCAAGCCGTTCAGCATGAACGACAGAGCCGAAGTGGCACCGCCGAAACGCTGGCCAACCGGGCCCATCTTGTCGAGATCGATCTTGGCGCGCTTGTAGGCCGCTTCGGCCTCCAGGCGGAAACCACCAAAGTCGTAACCGATGTTGGCGTCGACGTCATAACCCTTATGATAGTCGATCGACGGACCGGCGCGACCGCCGGGAGGTACAGCCGAGAAGGTCATGTTCTGGTCTTCGACCAGCAGCACACCGGCGTCCACGCCAATATACCAGCTATTATCACGTGCCATGGCCGGGGTGGCCAGGACAGTGGTAGCAAGAGCAGCCGCGAGGGCAAGCTTCCGCATCTGAATTCCCCTTTCAAAAGTGTCACGAAGGACTGCTGAAACCCTGTATCGGGAAGAAGGTTTCATGGCAAGTCCACAAATAGAGAAACCGTTGCAAAAATAGCGCAGTAGCACGCTCTTCGTTCGCGATTCAGGCTATTCATCACTCCCCTACTGCTAATAGCGGGGCGGCCCAACATAAAAATACAATTATGACAGAATTACGAAAGAATGAGGCCATGTGCCCGCAAAGCAGTCAGCATCAGCGCGATGCTATTACGCGCTTCGCTGTCAATCGTTACGCCTCCGGTCGGCGCAGCGATTCCCGGCTGCCGCGCGCCGACGACTTTTACATCGTCAATATAGAGGCCATCGCTACGCTCGGCACTGCCGCGCCAGACGCTGCCATCATGTTGCAGTGCATGATCGCGATCCGCCACCAGCATCCGCAATCCCGCCTTTGCCGCGATGAAGCGCCATCCGCCGTCGGTCCATAACGCCACCGCCCCGTCATTCCCGTCCCACGCCCCCGTCGCCCCGTCGGGAACGATCCAGCATTGGCCGATCTCCGGCGCAACCGGCGGGCTGGCCAGGTCCGCGCTCTGCGCCACCCCGTGAACCAGCGCGTCGATCCGCACCAGCGCCTCATTGTGGAACATTTCCTTCTGCGCCTGCCCGGCGAACAAAAAGGGCAAGGCCCATCGCGGCGTCCCGTCCATATCCCGTCTCCCGATACACTAACAACCATCTCTAATCAGGCGGTAAAATCGACCCGCGCCGCCCGCCCGGTCGCCAGCGTCCCCACCTGCCGCACCTCCAGCACCAACGCGCGGCTTGCCACCCCGTCCGTCGCGATCATCGCCGCCGCATACTGCCATTGCGGCGTCGCGCTTTCCGCCGCGCGCACCACTGCCCCGCCGTCCAGCACCGTCACCGCATAGCGCTCACTCTCCTCGCCCAGCGGCACGTCGCCCCCACTCACCCAGCGCCACCCGTTGCGGCTCCGCCGTGTCCAGCCAAACGCCCAGCCGTCCACCGTCGCTCGCGCGGCCAGATGCACCGGCGACGGCGGCATCACCGCATCACCGCCGATCGTCAGCGCCGCCGCCACCGGCACCGCATCACCGCGCCCCACCGCGCGCATCTCGACCATCGCGCCGATCTCGCCCTGCCCGCCCAGCGCCGTCAGCGGCTCGACCAGCCGATCCTCCTCGATCAGCAGGAAAGGCTCGCCCGCCTCATGCACCGCCATCGCCCATTCGGTCCCGCGCAGCCCCCGCCGCAACCCCCTCAGCACGAACCGCCCAGCCCCCAGCGCCTCGACGCCCGCAAACTGCATCAACTCCCGCCCGACCAGGCACAGGTTCCGCCCCTGCGCCAACCCGGCCTCATCGGTCGGAAACACATCCATATCATCGGCCAGCAACGCCACCGTCAGCGCATGGCGCGCATCCACCAATGTCGCACTTCCGACCGGCAAGGCCGTCTCCGCCACGCCGACCACCGCGCGCGGCGCACTCGGCCCGATCGGCACCGCCTCCCCCGTCCCGCTCATCACGAACAGCGCCGCGCTGCGCCACCCCGCGCCCCCGCTCGCCGCCGCCACGATCAACGGCCCGTCGGCCAGCCCCTCGCGCACCGGCGGCAATTCAGCGAGAACCAAGTGCGTGGCCCCATGCGGCGCATCCACCTGCCGCACGATCGCGCCGGACGACGCCGCGCCCGGCATCACTGGCCCGGCCCCCGGCACCCGGCGCAGCGCCAGCCGCACCGCCATGCCCTCCCATTCCCGCTCCTCGATTCGCCACAGTCCCGGCGCATCGTCCACACTGACCACCGCGCCCACCGCCAGCCCCAGCGCCGACCAGTCGCACCGCAATGTCATCGTCGCCCGCCCGGCCCATCCCGCCTGCAACCGCGCGCCCGCCAGCGCCCGCGCCGCGCCCGCCTCCAGCACGGCCGGCAGTTCGACGCCGCGCTCGACCCGCCCCGGCCCCGGCCGCATCACCCGCTGCACCCCGGCCTGATAATCGCGCGCACCATCATAATGGCGCAACGACAGCGCCACCGGCACCGTCTCGGCCGCCGCCGCCGACCGCTCGATCGCGTCCATCGCCCGTCCATTGACCCGCCGCGCCAGCATTGTCGCATCGACATGCCCACTCGCCAAGCTGCCCGCCGCCGTCAGCCGTAATCCGCCCGCATCGCTCTGCAACGCCAGCCCATGCACCTCGGCCAGCGTCGCAATCGCCTCGCGCACATCCCCGCCGCTCGCCGCAAAGCCCGCCACCTCCGGCAGACCCTCACCGCCCAGCGCCCCGTCGCTCAAATCGGAGGCAATCGCCCCCACCGACACCGGCCCGGCTTCCGCCACCACCTCGAACGTCAGCGACGGAATGCGATTGCCATAATCGGCCAGCGCCAGATCCTCGAACAGCACATAGGCCATCCCCCGATGCGCGGGCGTCATCGCCACCCCTTGCGCTGACGCGATCAGCGGATCGACCGCCTGATCCTCGCCGCCCCCATGCACGCGAAAGGCCGACAGCTCGGTCTTGAAATCCCCCGCCACCCCGCGCAGCAAATTGCCATCGGCCCAGATCCGCCCGATCGACCCGATCGCCCGCGCCGACAAGGCCACCGCGAAACTCGCGCTATAGCTATAGCTGGCCACGCTCGACCGCCCCTTGCCGCCGCCGCTCTTGCTGCGCACTTCCTTCAGATCGGTGGCCCAGATCACCGTCCCCGCCACCCGCATCGTCCCGAACAGGCGCGGGATTTGCGCGCCATAGGTCGATGTCTGGATCTGCAAATCGGACAGGCGCGGCCCCTCGCGCCCCTTGGGCTTGAACAATATTTCCCGGTCGATCACATTGCCCAGCACCGCGCCGATCGCCGCCCCGATCGGCCCGCCCAACGCTGTCCCCACCGCCGTCAGCACCACCGTCGCCATAATGATTTCCCTTAAAAATCCTCCCCTGGCAGGGGAGGTGGCTGGCCGCAGGCCAGACGGAGGGGTGTCACCCTATCGTTGCGCGCCCCACATCGGCCCGCCACCAGCCCATCACCGGCCAGGGCGAAGCCCCCGGCATCTCCACCACCCGCCGCAACCCCGCATGCGCATGGACAAAACCGCCCGGCACCAAAATCATCAGATGCAGTTGCAACGGCCCCGGTCGCACCAGCGCCAGGTCGCCTGGCGCGCCCTTGTCCACCCGGACCAGCCCCGCCGCACCCAGCCAGCGCTCGGCCAGCCCGACATCCCCGCTTCGCAACCCATAAGCGACCGGCCCAGCCCCATCCTGTCCCAGCGCCAATACCGCCAGCCCGACGCAATCCACCCCCGCGTCGCTGCGCCCATGCAGCCGGAACGGCACCCCCACCATCGCCCGCGCCGCCGCGACGATCCGGTCAGCCCCACTCATGCGCCGGGATAGCGCGTCAACAGGTCCATCCCCGGCAAATAAGGCTCGCCGCGAAAATTGACCGCATTGCCAAAGCGCCCGGCACAGGTCGCTAATTGCCGATCACACCCCTGCGTCAGCAGCGCCAGTGTCCCAGGCTCTACGCCAAAGGCAGGCGGATCGGTCAGCGTCACCCCCGCCGCATCATTATCCGCCACCCCCTGCGTCAGCCCGGCATTGGCCCCGCCCAGCCAGCGCAACGTGCCAAAACCATAGTCCCCCGCCGCCAGCCCGCCGATCGCCACCACAGCATCCGCCACACCCGCAACCGTCACCACCCGTCGCCGCCCGGCCATATCCACCCGGCACGCCCGGTCGCCCAGCCGCGCCCGGCAATCGGGCGCGGTCGATGGCACCACCGCCGCCCCCAGCACCGCCGCCGCACCGACCAGTTCGGCGGTAAAAGCCGCCCCTTTGCGCGCCACTGCGCCCATCTCGCCCGATGCCAGCAACAGCCACAGCGCGCCCGGTTCCTCCCATTGCGTCAGCCGCAACTCCAGCGCCGCCCCGTCCCAGCGCCCCGCCATCAGGTCCGCCTCGCTGATCGCCTCGCTCGTCAGCGCCCCGCCGACATCGCTATCCTCGCCGTCCAGCCCGATGCCGCTGCGGATCGCCGATGGCGTCATCCCCGGCGCGGCGCGGTACAGCAGCCCGCCGATAATAAGGTCGCGATCATGGCTGGTCAGCCCGATCGTCACCCCGTCGCGCCGCTCGACCCGCCAGCAAAAGGCCAGGGTGCAAAGCGGTTGCCCCAACATCTCTCCCACGCTCATTCGCGTATCTCCACCAACGGCACCGACGGCGCTTCCCCCGCCGCAAAGGTCGCGCGGTTGATGTCGATCCGGTCCTCGGCAAAGCGCACCGGCACATCGAAGCGGAACCCGGCGGTCAGCAGCACGCCGTCCGCCGGTGCCTCGTCGAACGCGATCACCCCCAGCCCGGCATGGCTCCACCCGCTGCTCATCTCGACCCCATCGGCCGCCACCCGGATCGTCCCTGCCACCGGCCGGGTGATGATCCGCCCCTGCGCCTCGTCACCCACGCCATAATAGCGCATGAGTTGGAAGCTCGTCCGCACCCCGTCGCCCATCCCCAACCTCTGGTCCAGCGGCCCCGGCACGCTCCCCGGCGCGCCGCTGCGGTCATCATAGGGATCGGCAAAGCGGAACCCTCGCGCCGCACCACGCCGCGCGCGAAAGAAGGCGATCAGCGTGGCAATATCCGCCTCGCTCCGCACCCCCGGCCCCGCATCGAAGGACAGGCGCGCATCGGCCCAATCGCTGCTGCGCCGCTCATGCCCCGACGGGCTTTCCACGATCTGCGTCGAAAAGGCAGGCGACACGCTCGCCTCCCGCCCTATCCCCAAAGGAAAGACCACATCGTCAAAGGCTTGCATCGCATCCTCCCCGTCCTGCCTGAAAAGCGTCAGGCCATCGCGGCACACCTGCGGCAGCGCCCAGATAAAGGTCGCCGCGCTCCCCCGCGCCACCGACGCCTGCGCCGCCGCCACGATCTCCCGCCATTGCCCCGCCTGTTCCGGCATCAGCACGAAGCCCGACAGATAATGCTGCTCCTCCACCGGATAGCCCAGCCGCGCCGTCGCCAGCGCCACCCCCTGCGCCGTCCGCGCGGGCCGCCCTTCGGTCACCCAGTCATAATCTTCCAGTTGCAGCACATCGAACGCGGGCGCGGCCCAGCCCAGCGGCATGTTCGCCCGCTTGGCCTCCGGCGCCTGCGGGTCGAGGATCGTCGGCAGATAGGCCAACAAATGCGTCACCGCCCCTGGCACCGCCGCCTTCACCGCCGCGCACAGCGCCGCCGTCGATGCCGCCAGCACCGCGCCCGCCTGATCCAGCAACGCGCATTGAGCGGCATCCAATTCCCCCCGCACATCGGCAATCGCCACCGGATCGCCGCCAAAGGCCGTCCGCGCCGCGTCGTCATACAGGCATATCCGCCCATCGGCAGGCATCACCCACCACCATGGCTCCCCCACCTGAAACAGGATCGGCAATTCCGCCGCCAACCCTATGGAAATAAAGGCCAGCGCCACCGCCTGCAGATAAGACATCGCCCCGCCATGCGCGGGCGACAGCAAGGTCGATGGCGGCTCCCATCCGGTCAGCGCCGGGTCGCCATTGCCCGCCCGCTGCTTCCAGTCGTTCCAGCAATGCGCATCGAACAATTCATAGGATAGCGACCAGATCACATCGAAGCCCAGCCGCTTCGCCTGCGCCGCAAAGTCCCGGTGCCACGCCGCGCAGGGCGCATTCAGCGCGCCCCCGGTCAGGCTGACATATAGCCCCTCGCCCACCCGTTCGAGCCGGAAATAATGGCTCATCCCCACATAATGGTTGATCGCCCCGCGATAGCCCAGCGCATGGATCGCCTCGACCACCCGCTGCGGCGTCTGGTTGAAACAATCGTCATAGCCTGTCGCCATGGACAGCCCATGTTCGGGCAGCATGACATCGCCCACCACCAGCACCGACCCCGCCCCGTCGCAATGCATCCCGGTCAGTTCGGCCCAACCCTCCTGCGCCCCGGCAAAGGGCGTCGCCCCCGCATCATAATCGGGCGGCACCAGCGAGATAAACATCCGGTCGATATCCCCAGCCCACACCGGATCGCTTTCGTCCGGCAACAGATAGCCACCCTCCAACGCGGCAAAATCCAGCAGTATTTCCGCATCTTCCGGCCCGCCATTCGCATAATTCCACAAACGCACATACCAGGCCCGCGCCACCCCGCTTGCGTCCCGCCCCTCGATCGTCAGCGTCGGCCCATGCGTCTCGTCCAGCTTGCGCACGCCCCCGCTGCGCCAGCGGAACCGCAACACGCAGTCGCGAAAATCGCGCGCCGTCTCATAGGCCAACAGCGGATGGCTCCACCCATCCACCGCGTCCCAGATCAACCCCGCCAGATCGCCCGACCCATAGAAAACCACATCCACCCGCACGGCATCCGCCGCAGTCGTGACGACGCTCGCCATCATCGGCCGCGGAAAGTTGACGGTCCAATGCGTCGGCGCGAACCGCTTGATCCAGCGCGTCTCCTGCCCCCGCTGCGCGTCCGCCAGCCAATAATCAAGTCCCGCCATCAGCCCAGCACCCCCTTCACCGCCCGCGCCACCTGCCGCGCGCTGCGCGCCAGCAAGCGCGGCTCGCTCTCGCCGCCGCGCCCATTGACCGCGATGCTCACCCGCACGTCACGCGCGCCGCCGCCGCCCGCAACCACCTGCCCGCTGCTCGTCGGCACGAACATTTCCGGCCCGCGCTCGCCCACCATATAGGCCCGCCCCGGCGCCACCGGCCCGCCCATCGCCCGCCCCGGCAACCCCAGCGCCGCCGTCAGCAGCGACGCGCCCAGGCTCACCAGTCCGCCGCCGCTACTACCGCCGCCGACCGCGCCACGCACCGCACCCGCCGCAATCTCGTCCAGCACCGACAGCGCGATCCGCCGCAAATCCTCGAACCCGAACTTGCCGGTCCGCACCGCCCGCATCAGCCCCTGCTCGATCCGCCGCCCGGCCCGCTCGGCCCCCTCGCCCAGCGGCCCCTCCAACCCCGCCCGCATCGCCTCGACATCGCGGATCAACCCCTGCCTATCCGCCCGAACCCGCACCACCAGCGTCTCGATTTCCTCGTCCACCAGCGCCTCCCATTAAAAAAATAAAACCTTCTCCCCGGCGGGGATAGAGGTATATTCCTAAGACATTGATATACAATCAGGAAAATAGGCTGTTTTTACCTGTGCAGGAACTGTGCAGGAGATTCTACCCAAACAGATCATTTCCTGAGTCATAGTGGCCGAAATGCCGAGTCGCCGCAAATGCGGTTGCGGCGACTCGGCATGGCGCTACAAGGCGAGCGAACGGGCGAGAACGGAAGCCATAGGACGGACACCATGCGGGCACGGCGCAGACAGGACGAAGAACGCATGAAGGCGCAGGCGCGCCGGATCATGGGGCTGTGGTCGCGCGGTCTCACCGCGCCGGAGCACTCTCCGCGCGCGGTCGGGCGCAATGCCTCGACGCATTGCCGCCCGTGTTCCTGCTCGCTGTGCAGCGGCCATAAGGACGTGCCGCC
>NZ_JAZDXA010000089.1:0-2405 GCF_040170545.1 Sphingobium sp. MK2 | reverse complement strand
TTATCGCGCATGAACTGCCAGATATTTTCGACCGGCCCTTCGACTTCGCTCAGGAGAGCGTTGAGTTCAGGACATTTCGGCGGCAGCGGAACGATGCTGATATTCTCAGGCACTTTCAGCTTCCCGGTCATGTGCCATCCGGCCTGATCCATCAGCAGCACGCCGTGGGCACCCGGCTCGATAGCGAGCGATATTTCCGCCAGGTGCAGCGACATGGTCTGGGTATTGCAGAACGGAAGGATCAGGCCAGCCCCTTTGCCGAGTTCGGGGCAGATGGCACCAAAGATATAGGCTGATTTCGTCCTCTGATCCTTCGGTGCCGATGGCCGGGTACCGCGCTTAGCCCAGCGGCGAGCGATCTTGTTTTTCTGGCCTATGCGGGCTTCGTCCCTGAATCAAGTTCAGGGCAGGCTCTGGAACCAGACCTCTATCGGCGTACCGCGCGGGAGGGCTGCTTTGACCTTTGCCAACTCGGCTGCAAAGCCCCCTTTTTGAAGTCCTCCATCGCATATTCGTTCTGGGTGTGGTGGCGTGGGCGCGCCGGTTGACCATCAGGCCGTCATGGCCCTGATGAAGCGTTCGCCGAAGAGCGCGGCAAATTGAGCCTTCGCCATGTTCCACTCACGCGGTGGCATTTTCCACTCTTTTTCCGATTGGTTCAAGATCAGATAGAGCAGCTTGGTTGCGGCCTCATCGTTAGGGAAATGCCCCCGGGCACGAACAGCGCGGCGAAGCTTGGAATTCAGGACCTCGATGGCATTGGTGGTGTAAACGATCCGCCTGACTTCGTCGGGGAAGGCGAAAAATGGGATGACCTCGGTCCATGCCCGGCGCCAACTCTGGCCGATAGCGGGATAGCGTTGCCCCCAGAAGCTGGCCTCGAATGCCGTCAGTGCCTCCTCGGCAGCCGCGGCATCGACGGCGCGGTAAATGGCCTTCAAGGCCGTCCCGAGCGCCTTGCGATCTTTCCATGCCACGAAATCCATCGAGTTGCGCAGCAGATGGACGATGCAAGTCTGAACCATCGCTTCGGGGAATACGGCGGTGATGGCGTCGGGAAAGCCCTTCAGGCCATCAACGACCGCCAGCATGATATCCTCGACGCCGCGGTTGCGCAGTTCGTTCATGACGCGCAGCCAGAACTTGGCGCCTTCATTCTGTTCCAGCCACAAACCCAGGACGACCTTGGTGCCATCGGCCATGACGCCGAGGGCGATGTGGATTGCTTTATTGCGGACCATGCCCTCGTCGCGGATCTTGACCCGGATCGCATCAAAGAAAACCAGCGGATAGGCCGGATCCAGCGGACGTTGCTGCCAGGCCGCGACTTCCTCCAAGACTGCGTCGGTGATCGTGCTGATCAGATCGGGCGAGGCCTCAATGCCATACAGGTCGCGCAGGTGGCCCGTAATCTCCCGGGTACTCATGCCGCGCGCATACATCGAGATGATCTTGTCATCGAAGCCGGGAAAGCGACGCTGATACTTGGCGATCAGCTGCGGATCGAAGCTACCGGCCCGATCGCGTGGCACCTCGATCTCGATCCGTCCGCTGTCGGTCGTCACCGTCTTGCGGCCATAGCCGTTCCGACTGTTGCTTCCTTGCTCCTCCTGGCCAAGATGATGATCCATCTCCGCGTTGAGGGCCCGTTCGGCAAACGCCTTCTTCAGGGAATCGAGCAAGCCGCCCTGGCTGAGCGCCGCCGCCGCGTCAGTGCCGGCAAGCAGTTGGTCGAGAATGTCGTTCGGTATCGAAGCTTCTTTGCGTCGTGACATACTGGGTCTCCTTGTTGCCCATTATGCCTCGCCGCACACGAAATTCCTGACAGTCCCCAAATTGACGGCACGCCCACGTCACCATGCCCAGAACGAATATGCGATGGAGGACTTCAAAAAGGGGGGCTTTGCAGCCGAGCTGGCAAAGATCTAAGCCGCCCTCCCGCGCGACACGCCCATAGAGATATGGTTCCAGAGCCTGCCCTGAACTTGATTCAGGGACGAGGCCCGTATCGGCCAGAAAAACAAGATCACCCGCCGCTGGGCCAGGCGCGGCACCCGGCCTTCAGCGCCCAAGGATCAGAGGACCAAATCAGCCTACATGTTGGGCTACGCCCGCCTTCGGCCCGGCGCTATCTGCCCTGAGCTTGGCCAGGGCGCTGGCTTGGTTCTGCCCTTCTGTAATACCCAGACCATGTCGCTGCACCTGGCGGAGATATCGCTCGCTATCGAACCAGGTGCCCACGGCGTGCTGCTGATGGATCAGGCCGGATGGCACATGACCGGGAAGCTGGAAGTGCCCGATAATATCAGCATCGTTCCGCTGCCGCCAAAATGTCCTGAACTCAACGCTCTCCTGAGCGAAGTCGAAGGGCCGGTCGAAAATATCTGGCAGTTCATGCGCGATAA
>NZ_JAZDXA010000088.1:0-2483 GCF_040170545.1 Sphingobium sp. MK2 | reverse complement strand
TTTCCATCAGGGCCAGCGGTCAAATCACGCCCGCACAAATAGGCCGGACATATGAAAGCAACCGATCAAACCCGTCCCGACAAAAAGCCCTTGCCATAGGGGGCGTCCACATATGAATCAGAACTTGGGCCGGTTGAAAATCCCTTTTTGTCAACACGGCCTAGCGCAAGTCCAACACATCATTGAATTTCGCCAAGTCGCTGGGTCCGCCGGCCACGTCGTGCCACCACATCTTTGAGAGATTCTGCAAAAATGCGACGCCTGCAACGTTGATTGACGCAGCGCAGGCGCCGCACACGAAGCTGGATCGTTACTGAGCGCCCTTGCCAGGGCAAATCCGCAATACGCCGATTATAACGGCTATGCAGACGGGTTGATGCCCGCCGACAGTTGGGGCACCGAGCGACAGGTGAGCGGGCGCGGCAATGCACCACGACTTCATTGGCAATCTGTTGAACATAATCGACAACCAAAGGTGCCGGGATGAGCGGCAAGATGCGTTTCGGCATGGCGAAAGGACCTCCTTAAGATTCTTCCGCTGAATCAATGGGATTCCATCAGGTTGCACCGAAAGTGCGGGAGAGCCCGGAAGTGGGGAATTTTACAGTGTCATTGACACACTGGCCGATCTGACAGCCAGCGAGGTCATCGCGTTCCTCAGCCATGCCGAACATGAACGCAGTAGTACGATCGGCACGCGCAACTGCCGGCTTGCTGCGATCCGCAGCTTCTTCCACTTCGTGGCCACCAAGGATCCCGCATCGATCGCGCAATGCGTCGAAATCCTCCACATCCCGATCAAGCGCGCTCCGGCGTCGGAACCGAGGGTCGCCGCCGAAACAACGCCAACGCTGCGTGCCAAGCATGTGACGCCACACGCCTTCCGGCACGCCACCGCCGTGCACCTCATCTCGGCGGGCGTCGACGTTACGGTCATCCGAAGCTGGCTCGGCCATGTGAGCCTCGACACGACCAATCACTATGCCAGGGCCAATCTCGGAACGAAGCGGAAAGCCTTGGAGAAGGTCGCCGTTCCAACAACACCCGGCGGCCAGCCACCTTGGAAGCGCGATGCAAGCGTGCTCGCCTGGCTCGACACACTCTGAAATAATGCGGAGGAACATGGATGAAATCGGCAGAAATCCGCCAATCAGGCCGCGTTCCTCCGCATTATGGGAACCTCGTGATTAGTGAAGCGGAACAAGACGGACGCCGCCGACGCGGAGGCCATATGCGAGGCCGTCGCCAAGCCGAACATGCGGTTCGTTCCTATCAAGACGAGGCAGCAACAGGCTGTTCTGGCTTTACATCGTGTCCGCAGCCTGTTGGTCCGACAGCGAACGGCGACGATCAATGCACTGCGCGGACTGCTGGGCGAATACGGGCTTATCGCGGGCAAGGGCGTGCGACAGCTCGCGATATTGAGCGAGCGTCTTGCAACCTCGGACAAGACCGTCGTCCCGGACGAAGCGCGAGAAGCGTTGCGATGTCTTTTCCGGCACATCGACACACTAACCGATAAGCTTGGCGAGATGGAGAAGCGGATCG
This sequence comes from Sphingobium sp. MK2, assembly GCF_040170545.1. Taxonomy (NCBI): domain Bacteria; kingdom Pseudomonadati; phylum Pseudomonadota; class Alphaproteobacteria; order Sphingomonadales; family Sphingobiaceae; genus Sphingobium; species Sphingobium sp. MK2. The sequence goes on along the minus strand of NZ_JAZDXA010000088.1, from coordinate 935 downwards.
TCACCTGGCACAAATCCAACCCGGACAGCCAGCGTCTGGCTACTGCTCCGGGCGTGGGCCCAATTACGGCGACAGCGATTGTGGCAGCCGTCGGCGATGGCAGCCGTTCGACCACAATGCCCAGTAAACGCCTCGCAACGGCACGCGAGCTCCAGCGGGCGCGGTTGAGGATCTGGTGATAAGTTGCAAAGTTGGAAGCATCGGCTCGGCCGGTCACACGCAGGCAAGACGTAACGGTCCGTTTCCCCGTGGCCAGCAGGCCGCCCATCACAAGAACAAGTACATGCTCCCAGCTGGGAGCCGTAAAACAGCGACGCCATGCCTGCAGCCATTGGCGCAGTATCTGGGGGACGGGATCGCCGATAACGGCCTTGTTCTGGTCCAACATTCCATGCTTGAAAATCCCGACTGAAGCACGTTGCAACGCTTGGGCTGTTGCCATGCGGCGAGGTGACTCGAATATGCTGTGAACCGACGGCAGCTATAGATGCACCATGAAAGACGAGGAAATCATTCTGCGCATCGAGACGTTCGACGCGGCCAACGGCGGCGGCGTCGGATGGTACGAGGACAAAGGCGCTTACCATCTCTATCTGCTGGAAACCGACGCGCCGATCGCCCGCCTCAAGCCTGTCGGCACGCGCGACGAAGTCAGGCTCGGCTACTGGTCACACCGGCGAAAATGGGAAGATATTGACGATATGGGCGGATGCGTCTTGCCACTCGATCAGGTCCTCGACCATATCGCTGAAAACAGCATCTTCTGGACTTGGACCTGACCGAAAACGTACAAAGTCGAGCTGAGGTTGACGGCTACCCGGAATTAAAGGACCTATCCACATTTGAGGGAAAGCGTCTAGCCCAAGTTGGACAGCGCTGGCGGAACGCGCAGTGAACACGAGATCGTAAGTACTTGATTTTGCTAGGGTCGAGTT
>NZ_JAZDXA010000087.1:0-2791 GCF_040170545.1 Sphingobium sp. MK2 | reverse complement strand
GGCAAAGCTGACACAAATGTATCACGATCCGGCCATCTCGTTTGTCGTCAGGCGGCCAACATAACTGTCGTCACACATCCAAGGGCATGCACCTCGATCGATTGGTGAACAATATGGGGACTGGCCTCTTGATGTCCTCGCGGAGGGGGTTGAACGTCTGCCTAAATTCGACATAGGTGCTGAACACTCGAATTTATGATAACGCGTCACATCAATCAGGCAGCAGCATCACCCAGCCGTGCCGGTTATGGTCATTCGAAATTTTAGAGAACGGTCGAACCCGAGTGGTTCGCTTGGTGCCGGGGAGCCTGTCCAGTTCATCTTGCACAGCTTGAGCTATTTCCGGACGTTCGACCCATGCTCCGCATATTAGATTAGGCGATATGGGTTGCAGGACTTGGATTTCGGCATCCGGGTAGGTGGGAAGGAACGAGGGTATTTGTGTCTCCGCCCTGTAGTCGGTGCCGGAGAAGGATTGCGGGCGTTCTCCGGCAGGGTCAGAGAATAGTTGAGTAAAGCCCCAGAAGCCATCCAGCCGACCTCGGTGATCTTTCATCAGATTTGAGGCCCCGCTGCGACGAAGGAAACGGCACCAATGTGTCCATAATATGCTAGGTTCCAGCATCAGGACCACCCAATAGGGAGTGCCGACATCACGTATCTTTGCGTTGAACATCCGCGCATTTATCGCGGCGACTGAAATCGAAACTGCGTTATTGTATTCATCGAGACGGACGCGGGCGCTGGCGTGCGCCGAAAATTCATTTTGCGATTCTAGCGCTGACCGAGACAGCAGGCCGTGATCGACGATTGAGCATAAGTTTTGTGCTTGTGTAAAATGTAACAGATACGGAATGTCACGGCATTGGGCTTCATGGCGTATCCGCGTAGGTATGTCCGGTGTTCGAGCCATTAGGGTTCCTTGGCGCAGCCGGTATATTTACATTCAACCTCTAAATGTTGCTGACATGTAGCGGTTGAACGCTCGACAGCTCAGAATCAGGAAGAAATCGTTTTATCTCATAATCTTACGGAAAGATTGGCGGAGAGGCAGGGAAGCCTTGATGGTTCCCCGATTTCGCGTGATTCGCGGCTGCTGATAATAGGCGTGGCTATCAGGCTGTAGCGGTCCTTTGTAGCCCTTAGTGCGACGGACGCGCTGGTATTCGAACTCTTGTCCATGACAGTTTCTAGCCATGATAGCGCGCGATATCATCGCCCCTGACGATTGCAGGGCACGATCGATGTCATGATGTTGAAGTGAGGGTGGACCGGCAGCGTCATCCCCGATCGTAGGCGACCATGGTCAGGCGGCGATCGGTTCAGCCATCTGGGTCTTGATCCGATGGACAGTGCCGACGCCGACCTTGAGCTTCTTGGCCGTCATATTGATGCTGGTGCCCTTTGCCAGTTCGCCTCGGATGCGATCGGCCTTGGCTGGATCGAGAGATGGTCGGCCGCTCTTTTTCGTCGATCGGGCCAGACCAGCCATGATACGCTGCCTGAGGATGCTGCGTTCGAACTCGGCAAACACGGACAGCATGCTGAACATCGCGCGACCAGCGGGCGTTGAGGTATCGAGTCCCTGTGTATGAAGATACAGGTCAACGCCCCGATCGTTGATCTCGCCAAGGAAGCCTACGAGATGCTGGAGAGACCGGCCCAGCCTGTCGACGGACCAGCATGCGATGAGGTCGATCTCGCGGCGCGTGACCATCTGCATGAGACGATCATAGCCGGGACGCTGATCCCGACCCTTTGCTCCCGAGATGCCTTCATCGGCGAGTTCGGCGACGATATGCCAGTCCAGACGTTCCGCGACGGCCATGAGTTCGCGCCGCTGGTTTTCGACCGTTTGGGTATCGGTAGAGACCCGAAGATATAGCGCTACGCGTTTCATGCTGGTAGATTCTCACATCTCAGCGATGGACTCAAGCACTTCAAATACTTCGATATTTCTGAGATTTTGTGGCATGCAGCGATCGATGTATGGAGGTGTCTGATGGATGATCTGCATGGCCTGCGGGTGGGCGATCTGGTGGTCCGAGAGATAGATAATCGCGGACGGGTCGAGCGGCATATCGGCGAGGTCTTGTCGATCCGGGCACGCATCCAGTATCTCGATGTCGGTCATGACTGGCGGGAATGGTGGGACGTAACGACGGCATCACTCCACCCGTTTCGGCCGCTATCGATGCCGGGCTATCGGTTGCGCCGGGCAGAAGTGACCCAGATCGACAGGCTTCGATTGCGGTGATGGGGATCAGCCAGATGGTTGGTCTGGATCGGTGCCGCGTCCGAGCAGTTGTTCGCGCCATCGTTGCCGCAGAGGTTCTCGTTCGGCAATGAGGGCTTCCCGGCGTTGGTTTCCGATCCTTTGCACTGATTTGATCTGGCCACCGACCTGTCGGACCACAACCACCTTCTTCAAAGCTTTGCGATGAAGTTTCCGCGCTTCGTTCTCCGCCTTGCGTTCCGCCTTCGATAATTTGGGCTTCGCCTTCTTTTTGATTTTGCCTGCTTTGGCCCTCGCTTCGTCGCGCAGCGCCTTCTGTGTCAGATGCGCATCAATCTCTATTGGCTGGGCGAGCTTCTGGCGCTTTGCTCCACTTGCAGGCACGCCGTGATAGCCGAACACGATCGAGACCCCGCCACCTTCACCTTTGCTCATCGCGCCTGTCTCCCTGCGACAACATCACCCATGCTCTGCTCCGAAATCAACCGAATATGGAACGCCGAATTCTACATCATTGAAGTGACGGAAACGCTCGACTTCATGAACATCAAATCA
>NZ_JAZDXA010000086.1:0-2898 GCF_040170545.1 Sphingobium sp. MK2 | reverse complement strand
CAACCCGAAGACATAGATTCATAGTTTCGCCGCTTTGGGAATCCCCCACGTGTGTCAGCATCACGGACGGATGGTATAAATCCGCGCCGTGGAAATGTCGTGCCGCTGTGCCACAGCCAAAACGCTGGCCCCAGGCGCAAAGGCTTCTGACAAAATCTGCAGCCGTTCCTCGTCGCTCCAACGCCGCCGCCGTTCCGGCCCGGTCATTACCGTTATCTGCCCCATGAACCGCTCCTAAGCCTACTCTCGAGAGCATTCTTAAGAGCAGTCCACTACCTCACGACAAGGCGGGCGCCGCCGGATGGATACGATCGCACAGTCGCCAGCGCACGACACCATGCGCCGCCGGGATTGGCCCGGTCTCAACCATTTCGGCAAGCTTGGCGCGCTGCTCGTCGTTCAAGATCGACGCCCGCCCGGGGGCCTTGCGCGTTGCCAGGCCATCAGGGCCGCACTCATTGAACCGCAAAACCCAGTCACGCACGATTTGCAGCGTCACCCCGGCAACTTTCGCTGCCGCGCTACGGCTTCCGCCGTCCAGGATCAGTGCCACCGCCAATAGACGACGCACATGGTCCCCATCACCGCATGGTCGGGCAACGATACGCAAATCCGCTGATGTGTAGTCAGTTCGAACACCAATCGCCGCCGCCTGCGGATTCCGATGATGCCGCCCGTCTGTACCGATATGATCTCGCCCGTTGTTCCGGGATGATCTCGCCCACCTGAGGGGCGTTTGGTCGACGTCGATGGGTTGGCATTTTTTGGGTGTAGCGGTCAAGCCGGGAGTGTTGGCTGAGCGCGCCGCATGGACTCCCCTTCAAGTTCGATACGATGGGCATTGTGAACGAGGCGGTCCAGGATGGCATCGGCGTAGGTATTGTCACCGATGGCGTGATGCCAGGCAGATACTGGAAGTTGGCTGGTCACGATGGTGGAGCGGCGGCCATAGCGATCTTCGAGGATCTCGAGCAGATCGTGGCGAGCCTGGGCATCGAGGGGCTGAAGACCCCAGTCGTCCAGGATCAGCAGTTCGACCTGGCCCAGGCTTTTAAGCTTGCGGGCGATGCGCCCGTCACCGCGCGCCAGCGCAAGATCCTCCAACAGGCGAGGGAAGCGGGCGTAGAGGACCGAGCGGTTGTCCCGGCAAGCCTTGTGTCCGATGGCGCAGGCCAACCAACTCTTGCCGATGCCGGTGGGACCGCACAGCGCCAGATTGTCGTGGGCATCGATCCAGTCGCCTTGGAACAGGGTTTGGAGAAGGCGCCGATCCAGGCCGCGCGGGTTCCGATAGTCGACGTCTTCTGGCGTCGCCTGGTGGCGCAGCCTGGCATGGCGAAGACGGGCAATGAGGCGCTTGTCATGGCGATGCGTCATTTCCCGATCGAGCAGCAAGCCAAGCCATTCGGCATGGTTCAGCGTCGCGCTGTCACCATGTTTGTCGAGTTCGCTAAACGCCTTGGCCATGCCGTACAGGCCCAGCGTGTTGAGTTGATCAAGGGTAGGATGGGTGAGCACAGCTGTCTCCTTCAGTGGTAATAGGTTGATCCGCGGATATTCGAGTGATCGATTGCGCCCTCGCCGGCGCTTTGCGGCGCACGCAACGGCTGCCCGTCTAGCTTCTTTTCCAGAATGGATTTGACCGACCCATAATTGCGCGCGCCGATCTCAAGCGCCCGCAATGCCGCGGCGTCGAGCCGCGCCGCGCCATAAGGCCGCGCCAGGCGCAAGATGCCCAGGCACGAGCGATAGCCCTGCTCGGGATGAGGACGGTCGTGCAGGATCATCTCGCACAGTAACTGTACCGATGGTCCCAGATTCCCGGCTTCCGCGACAATGCGCTCGATCGTCCAGTCGGCGTAGCGACGATGGCTCGAGGGCATATGATCGTTGATAGTGGTATGCCGGCCATTGCCCGAACCACGCATGTGGGCAGCAATGCGTTCGCCCTTGGCGAAGATCTCAACGGTCCGCGCCGTCACCCGCACTTCGACCGCGGCGCGCGCGTGGCGATAGGGCACTGAGTAAAAATGCTTTTCGACTTCGACATGATAATCGAGGCCGACGCGCGCACGGCGCCACTGCGCCAGGACATAGGGCTCTGCTGGTAACGGCTTGAGCAGCGGTGCGTCGATGTCTTCGAAGAGTTGGCGTCGCGTCTGCCCGAACCGGCGCATCACCCGCTCGTCGTTGAGCCGCTTAAGCAGATCGACGATCGCGGCATTGAGCTCGCCCAGGCTGTGCCAGACCCGGTGACGCAAGCGGCCGAGCAGCCAGCGCTCGACAAATCCCACGCAATTTTCGACTTTAGCTTTATCCCGAGGGCGATACGGCCGGGCTGCGAGGACTCCGGTGCCGTAATGCGCCGCCAGATCGGCGTAAGTCCGATTGACCTGGGGGTCGTAAAGACAGGCTTTGATGACCGCGACCTTGGCGTTGTCGGGGACAAGCAGTCTGGCGGAACCGCCAAAATAATCAAAGGCGCGGACATGCGCGTCTACCCAGTCCGGCAGCGTCTCGGTCCAGCTCGCGCAGGCAAAGGACAGGCTGGAGGCGCCCATGACGGCCACGAAGATATGTGCCTCGCGGATTTCACCCCTCAGCCTGTCGACCACCACGGGCACCGTGTCCCCGGCATAGTCGACGAACATCCGGTCGCCGCCCAGATGTGTCTGCCGCATGGTGACCGGCAGCCTGGCTTCCCAGCTCCTGTAGAGCTCGCAAAAACGGCTGTATCGTAAGCGCCGACGGAACGTGACCTTGTCGGCATCACCGAAATAGGAAAGCTCGCAGCCTTTAAGGAGGCGGGGGCATGGACAGTGAGCAGTCAAACGAGATGGGGTGGTTGCCGCCCTCCCCAGACGGCACTGAGATGTGCCAGGATAGTGGAATTAGGAC
>NZ_JAZDXA010000085.1:0-3066 GCF_040170545.1 Sphingobium sp. MK2 | reverse complement strand
ACATATGATCGCAAGCGATCCGATCAAATTATCCTCTCAGCCTCTTGCAAGAGGGAGCCGTCCACATATGCCGGTTGTAACGGGCCGTCAGCAGAGATCGACGAGGCTGTCACTGAGGTCCTCGACTATGTCCCGGCGCGCTTCCGGGTCATTCGCCACGTGCGACCAAGACTAGTGTGCCGGTCCTGCGAACAGATCCGCCAGGCCCTCGCTGTCGATCTGCCGCTCCCCAAGGTGATGGCGAGCAGCGCCTTGCTGGCCCATCTCGTCGTCAATCGCTTTGTCGATCATCAACCCTGGCATCGGCAGTCAGTGATCTTCCGCCGCGTGGGACTCCACATCGATCGGGACGTGATGAGCCGCTGGGCCCGAAAACTGGCATGGCTGCTGGCGCCGCTGGGTGAGCGGCTGTTCGCCTATATCCGGGAAGCCGCCAAGATCCACGGTGACGACACGCCGGTCACGCTGCTGGGCAATGGCGATGGCAGCCGGACCGGGCACTTCTGGGTATATCTGCGTGATGATCGCTCAAGCGGCGACATGAGCCCGCCTGCCGTGGTCTTCCGCTTCAGCGCCGATCGTGGCGGAGCGCATCCGGCAGAACATCTCGCCGACTATCGGGGGTATCTACAGGCAGACGGCTTTGCCGGGTACAACGCGCTTTACCGCGACCCCAGGACCAAGGCGCCCAAGGATATCGTCGAAGTGGGATGCTGGAGCCACGCACGCCGGAAATTTACCGACATCCTGGAGAAAAGTCCGTCACCGATTGCGGCAGAGGCGGTCGTGCGGATCGCCGAGCTCTTCGCCATCGAGCGCGATATCAAGGGTGCGCCACCCGATGAGCGAAGACGCATCCGCCAGATCAAGGCGGTGCCGAAGCTGGAGGCATTGCGCGTCTGGCTCGAAACCCAGAACCGAGGCCTGTCATCTGACAGCAATCTGGCGCGTGCGTGTCGCTATCCGCTCAATCGCTGGCAGGCTATGGTCCGCTACTGTGATGACGGTCGGCTCGAGATCAGCAACAATCTGGTGGAGAACGCCCTGCGCGGTGTCGCGCTCGGGCGCCGGAACTGGATGTTCGTCGGCTCCATGAAGGGGGGAGAAGCCGCCGCGCTCTTCTACGCCCTGGCCGGTACATGTCGGCTCAACGGCGTCGAGCCCGAGGCATGGTTCACCGACGTCATCGAACGCATCGGTGATCACCCGATCAATCGGATCGATGACTTTTTGCCGTGGAAATGGCAGGCATCAAGGCTGACCAACGATCTGGAGAAGGCTGCGTGAGCAACGGCACTGTCGTGCGGATGAAGATTACGCTGGACGATGTCACGCCGGCCGTCAGCCGAACGCTGGAGGTGCCGCTCAATATCCGGCTCGACCGTCTGCACACCGTCATCCAGACCGCCTTCTCGTGGACGGACTCTCACCTGTGGGAAATGAGCTTCGGGCAGACCGGCTTTGGCATCCCTGATCCTGAATATGGCTTCGACGGGCCGCTCGACGCCCGTAAGGCCACTCTCGCCCAGGTCCTGGCGGATACAAGGCGCAAGACCTTCCGATATCTCTATGACTTTGGCGATGCCTGGGAGCATAGCGTCAAGATCGAGCGCATCAACCCGGCCAGCCCGCACCTGACATATCCGCTCATCCTCGATGCAGTAGGCATGCGGCCGCCAGAGGACTGTGGCGGTCCATGGGGTTACGCCGAAAAGCTCGAAGCGCTCGGCGACCCACATCATGAATATCACGAAGAGGCGCTAGACACCCTCGGCGACGACCATGATCCCAACGCCAAGCCCGATATCCCCCTGATAGAGGCAAGGCTGGAAGCGCTCGCGAAAAAATGGGCGCCACGGACACGCCGGAAAGCCTGAAAGGCCGCGTCAACGCCGCCTTCCGTCGGCGCTTACGCTGTATCGATACCCATCTGGATGAAGCTCGATATACTCGTCCCACAGGATTTGCAGTGTGACATGCTTGCGCTTGAGTTCGCGATTGATCGCCGCCCAATTGGGTTCGGCACGCCGCCGGTGCCCCTGCTTCGTCCCCGCCGCACCATAAAGCTGCGCTTCCAATGTTCTGTCGGTCAGCTCCACCGGCAAGGGCCATTCCACGCCCGACGCCTCGAAGCGGCGCAGGGTTTCCCGCACAGTCGAAGGCGCGACCCCCAGCTGTCGCGCAATCGCCCGCACCGGGACCCCCGCGTCCCGGACCAACCGCAATATCTCTCGCACCCGGCGCATCTGTATTCTCTCCGTCGGCATCCGATCCTCCCGAAAGGGACGATCCTGCGACGACCAGAACACCTCCTGCAAACCGCCCAGAGGTGGGCGGCATTATCCCGGAATGATGGGCGACATCATTCCGGAATAGTGGGCGGCATCAAATCGGAACGGTGGGCGACATCATCTCGGAATGCCGGGCGCGATCACCCCGGAATCCGCAGCCGCCATCGCAAGCCTCCATGTGCCTGCAATATCGAATCATAATCTTAGCCTCTTGGGAATCCCCGACGTGAGTCAGCACCAACGCGCGTTGGTATAACCGATGGGAAAGATATCCGAATCTTGGCTGGAAACTCACCGACTCCGCATAATCATGGTCAGCGCATAGTTGCGCATGTCGCACGGCGCCAGCGACAGATAGATCTTCGACGATGGCGGCAGCGTCAGGCTAAACGTTCAAGCTCCCCGATAACCTCGAGCGCCAATCTCAACGCCTCTCGGTCGACCAGCCTGTCGATCGAAACCGTGAAGTCGCCGCTGCGCCGGATTTCGATCCGGCCGGGGTCGGATGGCGTGGTCAGCGGTTCGGCCGGCGTCAGTTCGACAGGCACGAACCCGGCCATCGCGCCGCGGAGCAATTGCTTGCGCCAGGTGTAGAGTTGGCCGGTCCCGATCCAGTACCGACGCGCGACCACTGCCATGATAGCGCCGGGCTGCGTCGTCTCCTTCAGGATCGCCAGCTTCTCCTCGTCGCTCCAATGCCGACGCCGCTCCACCTGTACAAGCGCTCCGCCATCCCCGCGACCGCTCATACGAGGCTTCTGTGGTTGCCGCCCGT
>NZ_JAZDXA010000084.1:0-3076 GCF_040170545.1 Sphingobium sp. MK2 | reverse complement strand
GTCCCGTCCACGCCGCCAGTGCCGTCGCCCGCCAATCCAGGCAAACTACGCCGCTGTCATGAATAAGCCGGGTTAATTAGATTAAAAGACGGCGATCTTCTTGCAGAGATGCTCTTAAAAACCAAGATATCACTGTCGCCCGGTATCGATATAAACCCTGAACAGTTTATCGCCGATCATCAAATTATCTCCGATAATGATGTAGCTTTAAAGATTGTTGAAGAGCTTCGCACTATTTGCGCGTCAAGAGCTTATCCGGTGGTGTTAGATCAAGGAGCGATGGTTACTGAAGATGGTATGTTGAGGCCAGAGTTTGATATTCTCTACAGTATTGTTGCAAGCGACCCAGGAATAGACTTGGGAATTGTTAGCAATCGTCGAATAACGAATTCAGATGGAAATGCCTTGCCTTCTGTACGTGTAACAGAGTTGTCTCCTAGCTCAAGCCAGAGGCTAGTGCGACTGCTGGCAAGAGACAGGCAGATTCATCTTGGGACGGATGAGGCAAGAGTGATCGCCGAATATTCGCACGGTTATCCGCCAGCTGTGATGTTTGCCGTGCAAGAAATGGAGGCTTATGGCCCCGCTTATGTTGCTGCAAGCCGCGCTGCGTTGTCGCGGTTTAGCGAAGAGATATTTTTAAGGAAATTACAATCTGATAAAAAAATGTCTGATGAAAATATAGCTATATTGCAGCTTCTATCGACTTATAGTCCCCTGCCATTGCCGGTGATAAGAGATTATCTTGGTATGTCGGCCGAAACAGTCATTAGTCACATGACGTATCTCTTAGACTTCGCGCTCGTCGTTCCCGAAGGCATGAACTATCGAATTTCAGAGCCAGTGAGACAAGCGGCTTATCGGGCCTACAACGGCCTACATCTCGATCATGGAAAGGTATCGAGTTTTCTAGAAGATTATTTAGAGAATTTCGAGGATGATGATACGAGACTTTCATTAGGTCAAAATCTTTTTCGGGCCGCAACGCTAGCAGGCCGACGGTCCTCATCGAAATATGCGGTCACACTTGCGAGTGACCTGATCGAGTTAGCTGTCCAATCATATCATGATCGGGATTATGATAGAGCGATCACTGTCGGCGAACTCGCGATCGATGCAAGGCCAAATAGTGTAAACGTTCGCCGTTTTGTTGCTCAGGCCCTTATTAGAAGAGAAAGATTTGTAGAGGCGTCAGTTCATATTGAAGAGCTATTATCTAGAGGTAGCGTAAAAGAGGCGTTTTACGTTAAGGGATTTATGGCTCGGCGTCAGTACAACCATCATCTAGCAATTGAGCACTATGAGCGGAGTCTGGAGTTTGGCCGCTCTGGTGTGCCGATACATCGGGAATTGGCGGGTTGCTATTTTGAGTGTGGCGACATGGTGAAAGCCCGCGCTCAGATTGAAATTGCTGAGCGGCTATCCCCTCACAATAAATTTATCGTCGACCTTCAATGCCAGATTGCAATTCGTGCAGGAGACCTTTTGGCGGCAGAACGAGCATTAGCCGTTCTAAGCAGAGTAGAAGAGGCAGGATTCTACGAACATCGTCGCTCGACTTATGAACAAGCCGCCGGCCATCCGTTAGAGGCATTAAGGTTTGCAAAGCTCGCGGTCGAGGACCAGCCTCGCCCCCAATTTGAAACGTTTGCAAATCTAGCCAACTGTCAGATGGAAGCCGGTGATCTCGATGCGGCGGCGGCAACACTGTCGGATATAGACAATCGATTTCATTCAACAAATCGAGATAGTCGCCTTGGCATGAGATGTAAGCTTGAATTGAAGAGGGGGAATTTAGATACAGCCCATGCGCTTTGGGTCAAGATTCGCTCTCCTTCCCCGGTTCATCTTGCTTTAAGGTGCGCGATGCTTCGTAAGAAATCGATAAAAACAGTGCTTTCTAAATCCGAGATGTCCGAATTTGAAAATCTCAGCGCTAGGTTTAACGCCGGAGATGAAGAGAAAGCCGCTCAGCTACTAGGATCCGAACTCTCTAATGTTGATTTCTGAAAGTCCGTGATCTCAGCGGAACGGAACAATCACGGAGTGGCCGAGAGAGGGTAATGAGAATGGCATTTATTCCCAAATTCTTCCTTCAAATCGGACAGTCGCCAATCGGCCATGGTGCGGCAAACATGTGCTTCCGACAGGAAACAGCTACGCGACTGCCTGTAATCCCTTGCGTTGGATGATCGACAGAAGGCGCAGGGCAGGGCCGCCGGGTCGCTTCACGCCGCGCTCCCAATCCGACACGAGATTGCGCGAGACGTTGAGATAGGCGGCGAACACAGGTTGCGAGACATGCTCGCGCTCGCGAATCGCCCGAATTTCATCACCTGCCAGCGTAGGGGCGGGGGCAAGGCACGCGTCATCGAATGTACGCAGCGTCGCGCGCGACACCACGCCCGCGTCGTGGGCGTCGCTCATCATTTCATGGATCGCGCCCGCAATCTCGCTGCGATAGCCCTTATCCTTCATCACCGTTCCCATCCTCTATCTCCACCAGCGTTCCCAAAGCTACCAGTCGGTCCAATTCCCCGGCATTCCATTCCAGCGCCTCGCTTGCCGCGTCGCGGAGCAGGGCCAGGTCCGCCTTTGATATGTTCGCCTGCGCACTCTTGGCGAACCCAAAAGCGAATATCGCCTTGTCACCCTGCCGGAACAGGATCAGCGTGCGATAGCCGCCCGACTTACCTTGCCCGGTGCGCGCGACCCGCTGCTTGATGACACCGCCGCCAAGATCGGCGTCCACTAGACCGCTTTCTGCGCGCTCCACGGCTTCACGAAGCGAGGCATCGGCAATCCGCTCTTTTCGCGCGAAGCGCTCGAACCAACCATTTTTGAAGATGCGCGCGATGGCGGTTCTCCTGCTCTCTGTGACTTTATATAACACTTAGCGTTATATTTCAACATGGATGGGAAGGAACGACACGGTATCGTCCTTCTTGACAGCGCATAGGCTGCGGGAGAGCATGAGTTTGCTTCATGACGCTTTCGACGTAAGCGGGGTCTGAGGGGCGCCTTGCGCGGTGCCCATTCGCCGGGATGATTACCGCTCTTTTAGCGAGGTGGCGGG